>JACZUZ010000218.1 GCA_022572905.1 Candidatus Zixiibacteriota bacterium
GACTGGGGATGGCTTACAAGCGCCGCATTTGTAATACTGAGTTTGATTATCCTCTGGGTAATACTAGCGCGTCCCAGCCCTGTCTTGTATCGTGTTCCAATAATTTTGTCCGGACTTACGCTTGCCACCCTAGTCGCTCTGACAGCTTTCAAATATCAATCGGAATTCAGGTATGATCGAGCCGTTGTCACTGAGTCCGAAACACCCGTAACCAGCCGACCAAGCGCTGACTCAGAAATTGAGTTCAGAGCCACCAGTGGGCTGGAAATTCGAATAACATCTTCATCCGGCGATTATTTTCTGGCATTGTTCGAAAACAAACGCCAGGGCTGGATCCCAAAATCCTCCGCCGACCGACTCTAAGGCAATCTCCTTAAGCTCCTCCCTTGAACCCCGATCTGATTTGCCCTATCCCATAGGCCTGCAGGCGTATGGGGAACGCACCCGTTTGGAGATTGACTGGAGAGACGTTTTCGCTTAATCTCTAGTGACTGGCCCCCCTGATAAATGATGCCGTGAAAGTGGGAGAGGAGGGACCAACGCTATTCCTCAGCGACGGCGCAATACGTTCTAGAGGCGCAAGACTACGCATGAAGTTTCTGTGGAAGAAAAGGAAGGTCCTGGGAATTATCCTCGCTCTGGTGTTTCTGAGCCTGAGTTTCAAGGATATTCGTCTGGAAGATATAAAGACGTTATCGACGCGTCTGAATCTCTATTACATTATCCCCTCGTTTCTACTGGGCCTCTTGATGATGACCCTGCGAGCGATGCGCTGGCGCACAATAATTGAGTCCGCCAAAAAAGTCCCCATCTTGCGAGCTATCCTTCTCTACGCCACCGGACAAGCGCTTAATATCGCTATGCCTGCCCTAACCGGGCAGGTGGCGCGGTTGATTCTCTTCTCGCGAAAGATAGGTCTCTCAAAAACTCTGATATTCTCTACCCTGCTAGTTGAGACTCTTTTTGATGGGATGTTACTGACATCGTTTATTATTCTCTCGTCGCTCTGGTTTGTGTTTCCCGAGGAGTACAGATCATTCAGTCAGTTTATCGGCTTGGGAGCTCTAACTCTTTTCGCTCTTTTGTACATCCAGATCGCTTTTCGAAAACAAATTGATGATCTCGCTTACAAACACCTGCGACATCGCTGGCGCGGAGTTTATATCGGAATTCGCAAATTCTCTCGCAGTTTCTCGAAAGGCATGGCCGCTCTCAAGTCCACCAAGCATTTTATGCGCTCTTTCGGTTTTTCAGTGGTGATTTGGGTTTGTCATGCCCTGATGATCTTTGCGCTTTTCGAGGCCTTTGGGTTTGATTTGCCGATAACGGCCGCAATTGTTGTATTAGTAATTAACACTCTTGCCTTACTGGTTCCCATTACGCCGGGCAACGCCGGAACATTTGAATTTGTGGTAATCGCCACCCTTTCTGGATTTTCGGTGGCGAAAACAGATGCGGCGCTCTTTGCGATCTCGCTTCATATCCTTGACTTTTTGCCCATAATGCTACTTGGCGCTATGTTTCTGCGCGCGGAGCGAATCTCAATTTCTTCGCTTCAGGAGGAAGGCGACAAAGAAAGCCTGCTTGATATGGTTGAGGTTGACGATTCGACGCCCGCTCACCAGGGAACTATGCCATAAAGAAGAGGCCATAAAGAAGAACGCTATAAAGAAGAACGACATAAAGAACGACGCCATGATAAATTTCTATCACTACACAGAGGGAGAGAAGCTTAGGATAGGTTCCGGCGAATCGGATCTCAAGTCCATAGTACGGAGTAACACCGGACTTCTCTGGACGGATATTGAAGGTCTCGCGGGGGTGGAAAATGTTTTGATCGAATTATTCGGATTCCATCCATTAGCGGTGGAAGACACATTGTCGCACAGATCAATACCAAAAGTGGAGGAATACGAAAACCACGCATTCGCAGTGTTCAAACTCCTGGACTACTCCGGCGAGGATGAAGAATTGCGCGACAGCGAAGTAGACATATTTCTCACAGATCGAGTCATTGTGACAGTGCACGAAAATCCGCACCGTGTTTTTGATTTCCTGCGCACCAATGCCGTAGAAAGCGATCGCATGATGTCGCGCGGATCGGAACTTCTGTTTCATGCGATCGTTGACGCTGTAGTGGATAGTTTCGATCTCACGCTGGAAGTTCTGGAAAGTCAGGTTGATGAAATCGAGGAGAGAGTATTGGAAGAGCCGGATGATCGGGTAGTGAAGGGGATTTTCCGACTCAGAAGAAATATGGCCATGGTCAAACGTGTCGCCAGCCCCCAGCGAGAGGCGCTGGCGCGAATTCTCGAAGGTAAGCTCGCCGTTATTTCCGATCGCGCAAAAGTGTTTTTCCGAGATATTTACGATCACCTGAATCGTATCAATGACATCGCCGATAGCAATCGCGAAACATTAATCGCGGCGCTGGAAGTGTACTTTTCATCCGTATCAACCAAGACAAATAATGCGATCAAAGTCCTAACTATTTTTACCGCGGCGCTTATGCCTCCAACTTTTTTGGTTGGATTGTGGGGAATGAACTTCAAGTATATGCCCGAGTTGGAATGGGAATACGGCTATATGGTCTTCTGGATATTACTTCTTCTTACCACAAGCGGATTGTTGGTGTTCTTCAAGAAAAAGAAACTCTTCTAGGTCGGAAGGGCCGACTATAAGAGCTTGGCAAACTCTTCTGGCCATTTGATATGCATACCGCAACTACTATGAATCTCAAAATAAATGAAAATGGGGTGAGCCGAAAAAAGTCTATCGACCCGTGCCGCGAGATTCGATATAATCAACTCTATCTGGATTTCGTTGATTCGAAACCGGAAGCTATGTCGTTTTATCCGGGACAGAACGCAGCGATGGTGGCCGAACAATTATCTGAAATCGAATTTTCCCGGAGCGAAATCGTTTCCATCTTGCGCCGTCAGAACAAAGAGTACGGATCAAAAAGTCTGGCCGATGCGAATATCGCGGCGCTCGAGAATAGTGAGACTTTGGTTGCCTTCGCCGGCCAACAAGCAGGGCTTTTCGGTGGGCCTTTGATGTCGCTGATTAAGGCTGTCTGGGTGGTAAAGGAGGCCAAGCGACTTTCGCTGGAGTTAAACCGGCGAGTTGTTCCAATCTTTTGGATCGCTGCCGATGACCATGATTTTGCGGAGATAAATCATACTTATTTTTTCAATAGCGCCGGTGAACCGAACAAAATATCATTTAACAATAACGACCAGCCCGGACGACCCGCTTATCAAAGATTTTTTTCCGATCGCTCTCGTGTTGACGAATTGCGTAAAACTTTAAGTGAGGCGCTTGGCGCAACCGATTTCACGGAAGAAGTTATTGAGAGATTGTTCGCCGCATATCGAGAGGGCGACGACTTTGCGCTGTGTTTCGGGCGCTGGCTGGCCGACACATTACCGGATATCGGGCTGATAATATTTAGCCCCGGCGATGACGAGGTCAAGCGATTGTCAAAACCGTTCTACTCAAAAATTATCGAAAGTCACAATAGTCTTAAAAGACTCCTCAAGCAAACCAACAAGAATCTTGTAGACGCAGGATATCACAATCAGGTCGAAAAAAGCGATAGCGCCACGCACTTGTTCATACTCAATCCTGAACGCACACCGCTTCACGTTCATGGCGACAAATTCGAATTGGGCGAGCGCGATTTGTCGAACGAAGAAGTTACGCGAATAATAAACGAAGAGCCTGAAAGGCTTTCGCCGGATGTGCTGACCCGTCCCCTGTTATCGGCGTTTCTATTCCCCACAATATTGCAGGGCGGCGGATCGTCCGAAGTGGCCTATTTCGCCCAGCTAGCGGGACTCTACGAGTTTATCGAAAGACCGGTCCCGCGTTTTGACGGAAGAGCAAGCGCTACTTTGGTTGAGAAAAGATTTGAAAGGCTGATGTCGCGCCACAAGCTTGAGCTATGTGACTTCACTGGTGATTTCGAAAATACAGTTAGCGCTGTTTTGCGGCGAACATTTCCTGATAATATTGAGTTGTCTTTCAGCAAAGCGAAATCCGAGATGAACGCCGCGTTTGATGAGCTTGCCGGAGATATGCTGTCATTTGATAAAACGTTAGAAAAAAATTCCGAGCAGATCTGGGGAAAGATTGATTTCGCGCTTGGGAATTTTGAAAAAAAGGTATTCGCGGCCCATAAACGTAAAATGGCCGACGAGCGCGCAGCGCTATATCGCGCCGCGAACTCGCTTTTCCCACTCATGAATTTGCAGGAAAGATCAATCAGCTCGGTTTACTATTTGTCTCGCTACGGTTACAAGCTGATAGATTTTATTATCGCTAACCTCGAATGTGATAACAAGAATCATCAATTGCTTTATCTTTCTGATCTCGACAAATAATGGTTTGTCGCTAGAACTGACGCATGAATAAAGGCGCATGAACATAGGAATAACATCATATCCGCTCGTTGGCGGTTCAGGGGTTATAGCTACGGAGCTGGGGTTGAAGCTTGCCTCGCGCGGTCATCAGATTCACTTCGTATCATCGGAAGCGCCATTCCGGTTGACCGGGTTTGTGGAGAATTTATTTTATCACCCTGTTGGCGCTCCGACCTATCCGTTATTTAAGAACCCGCCCTATACCCTGCCGCTGGCGGTAAAGATGGCGGAAAT
>JACZUZ010000219.1:0-3687 GCA_022572905.1 Candidatus Zixiibacteriota bacterium
GGACCGTGTCAGCCAGTCGCGGATCACAAAGAGAGAGAAGTTCAGGCAGTCAGGGCGCCGGTGAGCGAAGAACAGGACGAGGCGGAAGCGGCTGCGAACGACGCGGCGGTCGCGATCGTGAACGCTCACCCAGAAGAGAGGGGGCCCAAAGAGGAGAAAGATCATCGCGCTATGAAAGACGCGAGCGGTCTCCCCGCAGAGATGATCGAGATTCCCGGGATCGCGGCGCAACAGGCAGAGGACATTATCAAAGCCGCCCGCGTCCGGAAAGAGACACTCGAAAGAGATACGACAAAGAAGAAACCAGACAGGCTCCCCCTGCCCCCGCGCAGAAGTCCGAGTCGTCAGAGGCCACGATTGATTTTGGACAGTTGAGCCAACCAGCGCAGAGGAGTAGCGGTTTTACATCCGGCACGGAATCATCTGAGTTCAATATTGAAATAAACGTTCCCGAAATTGATTTTGCCAATGACCCGGCTTTGAAATCGGGCGGGCCGAGCGACAAAGACGATGATACATTAATAGAAAAGCAAGAAGTTCCCGAGTCCGACCAAGCGCATGTCCCGGAAAAATTGGATGAGCGCGAAACAGAGAAACCCGCAACGTCCGAGAGCATAGAAGAAAACCAGGGCCAGCAGGAAGACTCGTTCGGAAGAACCAAGAAGCGCAAGCCGGGCGCTTGAAGAAGCAATGTCCAGAAGTCGGGTTCGCAACAGACTGAAGATTCTAGCGCTGTTCGTGGTATTTGTCACATTGGGAGCGACGATAGGATATGTTCTGGTAGGCGTAATCGGTTTGTTCGTTGTATTTCTTATTTGCGTCGTCCTCTTTGCGCTGTCTCTATGGATGTCGGATAAGCAGGCTCTTAAGATTCTGGACGCACGCGAGATAACTGACCCTGATTTCAGACTCAATCGACTTATTTTGAAGGTCGCCCGGGGAGCGTCAACCCACGCACCCAAGGCGTATTTGATACAATCGAAAGCCCCGAACTCTCTGGCGCTTGGCCGCAATCCTGATGATTGCGCAATTGTTGTGACAGAGGGACTTCTCGAATCGTTAACCAACGCTGAACTGGAGGGAGTGATTGGTCATGAACTGGCCCATATACTTTCGAGCGACACTCTTTTGGGCGCAGTCACTGCGGGATTGGCCAACACCTTGGGGCTTTATGGAATACTGCGCAAACGAAATCCAATTGTTCAAAAAGGCGCCTCCCCAGTATCTGATCGAAAAAATGTCCTGATGACTCTGATTCGTTACACTTTCAATCCCCTGGCCGGAGCGATAACTCAATTCGCTGTTTCGAGAAATCGCGAATATCAGGCCGATAGAATCGGAGCTGGCTATACCGGAGCTTATGCGCCTCTGGCTAATGCGCTGAGAAAAATCCAGCGCTCAACATCTCGCCTGGAGATGGATAGCTTTCCCGCCCTGTCTCACCTCGTCATCTATGGTGAATTCAGCGGCTGGTTCAATCGCTGGTTATTTTATTCCCACCCGCCCGTTGAAGAACGCGTCCAAAGGCTGGAGCGTCTGTCCAAATTCGGAGGTTTCAGCAATCTGACCTAAAATCCGGAGCCAGGAAATCTAAGAATCTCCGGATTGGCTCAATTAATCTCACTGAATACACTGTCAATTTCCGCCGATATACTATATTAGAACGGCATTAGATCGGCGTTGGTGAAAAAGAGTCATCCGGTCGGCCGACTGGTCCAGATACGCCTGGTCTCACACTACACAACTATGAACGACGACGAACCTCCCAGTAAACCCGGTTTATGGCGCATTGCGCCATCTCCTGATTGTCTCCGATTGTTCGCAATCCTGGCTACCCGTCCGATTAATTCTGGATCGGACATAATCTAGATGTCAGAAATATATCTGGAAATGGGCGTAATTCTGGCGCTGATTTTGGCCAACGGATTCTTTGCGCTTTCTGAGCTTTCCCTTGTTTCGGCGCGCAAGTCCCATATAAAAAAACTGGCCAAAGAGGGTAGCAAAGCCGCGAAAGTCGCTGAGCGACTGATAGAGCATCCGGATAGATTCCTGGCTGCAGTTCAAATCGGTATTACTTTTGTAGGCACACTTGCCTCAGTTTACGGTGGAGCTACTATAGTAAATTATCTGACTCCACTTCTTAAAGAGGCGCGTCTTTCATTCATTTCAGATAACTCGTCTGCATTTGCCGTGGGTATCGTGGTGATGGGGATTTCATTTGTCTCCGTCGTAATTGGCGAACTAGCTCCAAAGTATCTGGCTCTTGCTCATTCAGAAAAAATCGCCGTGCGCGTCGCCCGGCCGTTGAAACTTGTGTCACTTCTCTTCGGTTACCTTATACCGCCGTTGGCAGGATCAGCGAAATTGATCCTGAGGCTCGTGGGTGTCAAGGAAATCAAACGACAATCACAGATAACCGAGACCGACGTCCAATTACTCATGGCAGAAGGTCGCGAGGTAGGGGTATTTGACGAAGAAGAAGAAAAACTCGTACGCTCCGTGCTTGACTTTGCGGATATTACCGCGCGCGAAGCAATGACTCCACGCGCCGACATAAAATCGTTTTCGATTAACGCGTCTCCCGGCAAAGTTATGGAAGCTCTTCGCACCGGAAGACATTCGCGTTACCCGATACATAAATCTACTATCGACAAGATCGTCGGAGTTCTTTTTCTGAAGGATGTTTTCAAAACTCTTCGAGATGATGATGAGTTAGTGATAAAGAAACTTATGAAGCCAGCGCTTTTTGTTCCGGATTCAATGAGCATCTCCGTATTGTTAAGAAAAATGCAAACACAGCGCACTCACCTTGCAATTTGTCTGGATGAGTTTGGCGGAACCGCCGGTCTTGTTACGATGGAAGATATTCTGGAAGAAATTGTGGGTGAAATTCGTGATGAGGATGACATTGAAGATCCCGAGTACTCTCCTCAGAGCGAAAAAGTTGTATTTATTGCGGGAACTCTCAGGCCAGACGAACTAAACCGTTTGTTTGACACCTCGCTTCCTGAGGAAAAATCTAATACCGTTGCGGGACTGATTGTTGAAACCGTGGGGAGAATCCCCGAAATGTTCGAAACTGTTAAGCTAAACGGCGTATTGGTTACCGTACTGGAGCGCGAGGGTAGCCGCATCATTCGCATGAAGATAGAGAAAATCAATTAGATATTCTTGAAGAAGCGCGCAAAGAAACCTTCGCAGAAGTCTCTTAAAAAACATCTCCCGCGCGCCTCAATATCCGTATAATTCAACATGGCCCGACTGATCCTTAATCCGTTCTTATTAATGCGCCGACTCTATGATTGGACGCTCTCCTGGGCGCAGAGTCCATATTCACTTGTGGCTCTTGGTGGACTCAGCGTAGCGGAGAGCTCCTTTTTCCCGATTCCTCCGGATGTATTGCTTATAGCGCTTTGCGCCGGGGCGCATCGGAAATGGCTGAAATTTGCGGTCGTGACATCTGTCTGTTCGGTTGTGGGAGGGGTTATCGGTTACGCTATGGGGTATTTCGCTTATGATTCACTGGGCTATCCGATAATGAGTTTTGTAGCTAGCATGAGCGGTGATGATCCGGATCGTCTAGTCGAGCTGGCGCGTTATTGGTTTAACGAGAAGGAAGTCATGGGTGTCCTTGTCGGTCCCTGGGCGGTAGGCGCGGCGGGTCTAACGCCGATTCCTTACAAAGTT
>JACZUZ010000219.1:3697-4649 GCA_022572905.1 Candidatus Zixiibacteriota bacterium
AGGCGAGGTCTTCATTACGACAGACGACGCAGAAATGGCACCAAAGGCTGCCGACATGGTTCGAGGCATTGTAAAAGAAGTTGAGGTAGGCGAACTGTATGAGGGAAAAGTAAAAAAGATAATGGATTTTGGCGCATTCGTTCTTGCCTCCGCCTTAAGCCGCTCAGCGCGATTTTTTCTGGTGGCTGGACTGATCGGAGCGCTTTATCGCAAATATGGTGATCGAGTAACAGATTTTATTAACCAGCGCTTCAATATCCTGGCTGTGTCATTCTTTGTTTTATTGGTCGGCGGATTTTTGATTATAAGAGCGTTCTAATTAGTTTCGGGAGATGTTCTGATTCGTCACTGTCAAGATTTAGGAAATGGAATATGATTCAAGCCAAAATTGAAAACGTAGTGGAAAGAAAAATCATACGTTGTGCTGATCGCTCTTCATTCATGTTTTTCTTCCGGGCAAGAATGTTGAGAGCGGCGCTACCTTCCGCGATTATTACTGCGCTTATCGCGCTGAGTCTTTCGGCCTGCTCCAGTTCGAGAGTCGGTCGGGCCCAATACGATCCGGAAGTGAATTTTCCTACTATGACTCGTTTTGGATTTACTACCGGGGATGTGAGTTTCTTGAAACTTAGTTCATATGAAGCGGATCAGTTCGAACAAACGTTCAGACAGGCGACCAAAGATATTCTTCTTGGCCAGGGAATGCTGAGAGTCGATTTTGGCGATTCACCTGATTTGCTGATTAGCTATACTGTTCGCGAAAGGCTTATTATTAGAATTATCGACGCACAAACTCGCGGGCTAATCTGGCGCGGGGAAAGCTCATCGGAAATAAATAGTCCGAGAGTACAACCCGACGAAATCGAAATGGCGGTCAGCGAAGCTCTGGCAGGGTATCCGCCTGATTTGGACTGAAGGCTATAAGAAGCGAAGCGCTTGCGGAGCTATTTTC
>JACZUZ010000220.1 GCA_022572905.1 Candidatus Zixiibacteriota bacterium
GCGAACTCGGGCGCTTTGAAGATTCCGTCTCCGGACTTCACGCCGGCCGCCACACCCACCAGGATATAACCGGCGTGGGAGATGGTGCTGTAACCGAACAGACGCCTGATGTTGCTCTGGCTGATGGCCACCAGGTTGCCGATGACCATCGACGCCGCAGCCAGCCCCGCAATCAGGATACCCCAGTCCAGAGCCACGTCGAAGAAACCGGTGAAGAGTACCCGCAGCACTACCGCGAAGGCCGCAGCTTTGCTGGCCACCGACAAGAACGCCACCACCGGAGTTGGAGCGCCTTCATAAACATCTGGCGCCCACATATGAAACGGAACAGCGGCGACTTTGAAAGCGAATCCCACGAGGGCAAGCGCCGCGCCAGTATAGATGAACAAAGGTGAAGCCAATTTCAATGTCTGGAAATTCTCAGCGATGATTCTCAAGTCGGTTGTGCCTGCCGCGCCATAAATCATGGCGATGCCATAGAGCAAGAACCCTGTCGCAAATGCGCCCATTATGAAATATTTTATCGACGCTTCATTGGACTTAGGATTATCCTTTTCAAACCCCGCTAAAACGTAGAGCGGTATGGACATAATTTCCAGACCAAGAAAGATAACTATCAAATCAAACGATGACGCCATTATCATCATTCCCACTATCGAGAACAATATCAGCGCATAAAATTCGGGACGGTCTATCCCCCGCGATTCGAGGTATGATTTTGCGATAAGTAACGATATTATTCCCGAAATAAGAAATATGAGATTGTATATCGCGGAGAAGCTGTCTTTTGAAACAAGACCGAAGAATCCCGTGGAGGCGTTACCCCAGTCTGCAACAGAGAAGAACAGAGCCAGACCGAGCGCTAAAACGCTCAAAGGCAAATTAATGGCGCGATTGCGGATGGAAACACCCAGCAAGAGAATTGCAAACCCCGCCACGCAGAGAATTATCTCCGGCAGTAGCAAACCAAAATCTATGCTCGCGTTATCTAAATTTAACATCCTGTCTCAATGCTTCCTGGAAAAGAATTACAAAGAATTTCCTGGCGGCGCACGGCCGTCATGAAACTAAAATCCTCACGAACCGCCGAAACCGAGCTTCACCTCTCCGCCATCAACGATGACCGGAACAATATGCTTGCCGCCTGCCAATTCAGCTGCTTTTTCAGCGGCGCTTGAGTCTGCTTTTACGTCAAACTCCTGATATTCTATTCCTTTTTCTTCATAGTGCGCTTTGGCCGCCGCACAATACGGGCAACCGGGCTTGGTGTACATAATGACTTCAGACATAGTTTTCCTCCAATATAATGTTTCTATTCCCGGACTGCTTCAAAATAAACGTTCAAAGGGCGCTTCTCAGTGGACTATTTTCCTACTGTGTTTGATTTGGCGTTACTTGTTTCATTTCCAAAGATACTTATCGCCCTTATATTTTCTGAATTTAGATCGCTCTCGCTAAATACTTCCGAGGCGTTCTCCGCCCGCTGAGTAGCCACTAATATTGAGCGAACGGCTGGCTCAATTCTTGAAAGAAGAGGATTGGGATAGACTCCAATCCAGAAAATCAGCGCTATTAACGGTATTAGGACGAGGCGCTCGCGAAGATTTAAGTCACTTAAGCCCTCATTCGCCGGATTGGTTATTTTCCCCCAGACTACGCGCTGGAACATCCAGAGCATATAGCAGGCGGCCAGGACGACTCCTGTTGTCGCAAACGCCGCATAGATCCAGTTCGCCTTGAACAGTCCCAAAAGGATCAAAAATTCGCCTACAAATCCGTTAGTGAGTGGAAGCCCGATTGCCGACAGAGTTACAATCATGAACGCAGTTGAAAAGACGGGCATAACGGAAGCCAGTCCCCCGAAATCCTTAATCATTCTTGTGTGACGGCGTTCGTATATCATACCGACGATCAAAAAGAGCGCCCCGGTTGAAATACCATGGTTGACCATCTGCAGAACAGATCCTTCCATGCCTTCAAGATTAAAAGCTATCATCCCCAACATAATAAAACCAAGATGGGACACTGAAGAGAATGCAACCAGCGACTTGATGTCTTTTTGAACCATAGCTACCAGTGCGCCGTATATCACACCGATTATAGCCAGAATCGCAATCAGCGGAGCGAAATCAATAATCGCTTCGGGGAAAATAGGAAAACAAATTCGCAGAAAACCATAAGTTCCCATCTTAAGCAATACTCCCGCCAGAATAACCGAACCCGCCGTCGGCGCTTCGACGTGCGCGTCGGGCAGCCAGGTATGCAGCGGCCACATTGGAATTTTTATGGCGAAGGCTAGAGCGAACGCCAGAAACATCCACATTTGCGGCTCGGGCGCTATGTTCAGGCGATACATATCAAGCAAATCGAACGAATACACTCCTGTTTGAGAATGATGCTCGAAATACAGGTAGAGCAGAGCGACAAGCATCAGCAGAGACCCAAAAACAGTGAAAAGCACAAATTTTATTGAAGCGTAGATTCGTCTCGGCCCACCCCAGATTCCAATCAGGAAATACATGGGAATGAGCATCACTTCCCAAAACACATAGAACAGGAACAAGTCAAGAGAGACAAAAACACCGACCATTCCGGAAAGAAGAACCAATATCGAAATATAGAACCCACGCACTGATTTGTTGACACTCCCCCATGCGCTAAGCGCGGCCAGGAATGTCAGGATAGTAGTCAGTATTATTAGCAGAAGCGAGATTCCGTCAATACCGAGATGATAACTTATTCCGAAACTCTCAACCCAGGGCGTACTAACTTCAAATTGCATTCCAATTCCGTTCGCTCGAAACAAACCGTATAGCGCGAACGAAACGATCACCTCTACGCCCATGAATCCCAGCGCCACGATCTTAATCACTGAACTCTTAGCGGCGCCCAGGGCCATCAAAGTAAACACACCGAGAATCGGTGTGAAAACCAGGATTGAAAGTATATTTTGTTCAAACATAATAAATTTCTATACGACTAACATTTCGATGAGGCTTTGTCGATTCAATTTCACTGTCCGCTCATTGCCGATACGCCCTGGGTGGCATAGAAAATCAAAAGCATACCCGCAAGCGCCAGAACTCCCAATGTGAAGACAGTGGCATATCCGGTGAGTCGTCCGTTTTGAACTCTGCGAATCACGCTCGAGAGACCGCCAATGAAATACGCGCTGCCGTTTATGAGTCCATCAATTATGAGAACATCAACAACCTTCCAGAGAATCATAGAGCCGACATAAATCGGGCGAATTACAAGTTTCTGATAGATCTCATCCACAAAATACTTTCCGTTCAAAAGCCTGTAGATACCCGGCATTGATTCGCCCAGTCTTCCGGCCGATTCTGGTGTTTTCAGATAAAAATGGCGCGCCATGTAAATTGCAACAAGCGCTACAAGAATTGTAATGCCCATTAGCGACCATTCAATTGCCGAGCTATGGTGCCCTGCGCTTTGGGGCATTAGAGCCATCGCGGGAGCGAATACCGGAGCGAGCCAGTGTTCAAATGAGTTAGACATTCCCATAGAATCGCCGATCAATGCGGGAATTCCAATTACTCCGCCAATGACCGCTAGTATCGCCAGCGCGACAAGCGGCATTGTCATTGAGGACGGTGATTCGTGTATGTGCTCGCGGGTTTTTGGGTCCATTCTTTCTTTGCCGAAGAAAGTCATGAACACAGCGCGAAACATGTAGAAAGCTGTCAAACCCGCAGTCAGAACACCGACGAACCAGAAAAACGGATGACCGTAATCTGAACTGAAAGTCATCCATAAGATTTCATCCTTCGAGAAAAATCCGGAAAGCGGGGGCAATCCCGCTATTGCCAATGTGGCGATGATGAATGTCCAGAATGTAATAGGGAGATGTTTTTTTAGTCCACCCATTTCGCGCATGTCCTGTTTATTGGACATGGCGTGAATTACTGATCCAGCGCCCAGGAAAAGGAGCGCTTTGAAAAACGCATGTGTCATCAAATGAAAAATTCCCGCTCCGAATGCGCCCACTCCCAGGGCCATAAACATATACCCAAGCTGACTAACAGTTGAGTATGCCAGAACGCGCTTGATATCGTTTTGGGTGAGGGCGATAGTTGCGGCCATAAACGCAGTCGCACAGCCGACAATCGCAATAACCATAAGCGTGGTCGGCGCCAGCGTAAAGAGAACCGATGAGCGCGCAATCATATAGACTCCCGCAGTTACCATAGTCGCCGCATGGATCAAGGCCGAAACGGGTGTGGGACCCTCCATTGCGTCGGGGAGCCAAACATAGAGTGGGATTTGAGCGGATTTACCGATGGCTCCAAGAAACAAGAGCAATGTCGCAGCAGTTATCAATGTTCCGCCAGCTACGAATGTTCCCGGAGCCGCGCTCATGACATCGCCGAAATCGAGCGAACCGATCTGCCAGAAAATAATGAACATTCCCAAAAGGAACCCAAAATCTCCAATGCGATTAACTATGAAAGCCTTCTTGCCTGCGTCGGTCGCGGAATCTTTTTTAAACCAGAAACCAATCAACAAGTATGAACACAAGCCCACACCCTCCCATCCGACGAACATGAAGAGAAAACTGTTCGCTAGAACAAGAACAAGCATGGAGAATGTGAACAAATTCAAATATGCGAAATAGCGCCCGAAACCT
>JACZUZ010000221.1 GCA_022572905.1 Candidatus Zixiibacteriota bacterium
TTGTCAATTTCTGAGACGGTAAAAGCGCTCAAAGAGACGGGAGATGATTTCGAGATCGGAATTTTGCTGACAGAATCGCTTTCCTCGGCGCTCGCCTTTCGACTCGCGGGGGTAACAAATATTTACGGCTATACCGCAAACGCCAGATCGCTCTTATTTAAATCTCCCGCTACGCATGATTCTAAAAAGATTCATCGCTCCGAGTCCTATATTCGGCTCGTGCGCCACGCAACAATGAAATTCTGGGCTAATCCTTATTGGGTCGAGGATGTGGTCTTTGGCTCTCCCGATATTTATTTGCGCGATTCTGAGACGGTCGCCGCCAGAGGAATTCTGAAGCGACATGACATTGATGAAAACATTCCCTTCGTCGCCATAGCGCCGCGCGCTGTGGCGGAATCGCGACGTTGGGGTGTTGATAACTACGCCGAACTCTCCCGGAAAATTATAACGAAGCTAGATATAAAAGTTGTATTGATCGGTTCAGCCGATGATCGCGAATTCGCCGAAATGGTATGCGAGTCGGTGGGTGATGGCGCAATAAATTTTTGTAACCGATTTAAGATTAGAGGAACAGCGGCAATTCTGACACTGGCCGGCGCATTTGTCGGCAATGATTCAGGTTTGGCCCATCTGGCAGCGCTGGCTAGTGTGCCAGCGGTAGTAATCTCCGGACCCGACGACCCTGAGGTAACCTCACCACTTTCCGCCCGAAAAATTGTCTTGCGCCGGGCTGAACTCGAATGTATTTCATGCGTGAAAAATATCTGTCCCCTGAAAGGCGAGAAGCGCATGCTCTGTATGCGCAAGATCGCTGTTGACGATGTGTTTGGCGCCTTACAGAGCCTGCTGAAGTAATCTGTCAATTTAAGAGATTCCCGTAAGACATTGTGGTACAAGATATTGTAGTCACATGAAGAGTTACGCAACCTTTCTTCGCTCTATTCCGTAGAGTAGAGCGAGGGGATATTGCGGTATTTGGGGAATAGGTATATCAAAGTCCGAGTCTTGGCTCTAATGGATCAAAGCAAAGAAAGAAAAATAGGAGCAACTCGATGAGCCAGGTAGGGTGGTTGATTTTCGTTATCGCTGTAGTTCTATACACGCTCTGGGCGGTTGGAATAATTGGCAAGAAAGACAAATCAAAGAAGTCGAAAAACTAGTCCGGAATAAACCTGGGCAGAGAACAATAAAATTCAACAATTATTTTCGGAGAAGAAGTAAGGGTCATGGCAAAATTTTTGAAAAAAAGAGGCCTTGAGGTGAGTAACAAAGGTGGACACAAAGTAAAACCTTCTTTCTCTATTGTGAAGAGATTTCTCTCTCACCGCATTCTGATTCTTGGGATTGCAGTGTTTGGGATTGTTTTGGTCAAGGCGGCTCTGGCTCAGAATAATAATTTGAATAAAAATATTGCAAGCGGTATTTATTTCAGTGACATCAAACCAGGCGAACTTAAAGTTCAGGGATTTGAATTGAACAAGGGCGCTATATTCGATATCGAAGCCGTTGGCGCGAAGTATCGTCATTCGGACGCATTGCAGGCCTATGCCTGGATAATCGACGCCGACTCACGGGAATTAATCTGGGAAATGGAAGAAAGGGACACAGACAGATATCACCGTAGCAAGAAACTCTGCCAGGTAGTAGATGAGCTTGATCTCGATCCAGGCAGGTATGAAGTTTACTATTATGTGGCTAATACGTCCAGACGCAAGGGTTCAAGCGTGACTATTGATTTCGACGAGCTTGAAAAATGGTTTGACGGCAAAGATTTCGATTTTGACAGAGATGATTTTGATGATAATCTGGATGATTTTTTTGAAGAGCTTGAGAAGTTCCTGGAAGAGCTTGGCGAGGAGCTGGAAGATTTGGGAGATAATTTCACTTTCACAGTGAACGGATTGAATGGGAATTTCCACTTAAGTAGGAAGGACCAGAAGGAGCTTAGGTTTGAAATGTCAAATCCGCATAGCAAGCTGGTAATGTTCAAACCGAACAAGGATCGCAAGGGGTTGGCGCTGGTTGATTTCACCGAAGTCGGTGACTCTCGCCAGTTCAGCCAGGGATTCACGCTTTCGCGGGAAACTAAACTGAGAGTTCGCGCGTTGGGCGAATATTCACAGAGCGGAAATATCTTTGTCGACTATGCCTGGATTATCGACGCGAACACTCGTGAGCGTGTTTGGGAAATGGATAAGTGGTCAACCGATTATGCCGGTGGGGGTCGCAAGAATCGCTACGCTTACGAAAAGGTAAAACTTCCGGCGGGCGATTATGTGGCATATTACATGTCCGACGACAGCCATTCGTTTGAGCGTTGGAATACGGCGCCTCCGTACGACCCATTTAACTACGGGCTTCTGATAACTGTAGACGATATCGTCACTCGCAAATCCATTCGCGAATTCTCCGATGAAATAAGAAACCCGGTCGTGTTCGCGATTGATCGTGTTGGCAACAATGAATTCGCAAGCCAGGGGTTTACTCTGAAGAAAGATTGCAAGCTAAGAATCGTTTGTTACGGCGAGTACTCATCCAGGGAATTTCATGACTTCGGATGGATTGAAGACCTTGATGACAATGACGAAGTTTTCATCCTTGAAGAAGACAATTCTTTTCACGCTGGGGGCGCGGCTAAGAATCGCATGTTCGACGGTGTGATAACTCTGCCGGCGGGAGATTATATGGCTCACTACGTCTCCGACGGATCGCACGCATACAATAATTGGAACTCGTCGAAACCGTTTGATCCGCAGAAGTGGGGCATTACCGTTTATGGCGCTGGAAAAAACTTTGACAAGAATTCCATCAATCTGTTTGACAACCTGCCCCAAAACAGCAGTGTATTAGTGAACCTGACACGTCTCGGAGATGATGAAGACATATCTCAGCGCTTCACGCTTAAAGAAAGATCCAGAGTCACCATACTCGCCCTCGGCGAAGGGATGGGAAGAACCATGTACGACTATGGCTGGATCGAGAGCCTTGATGATGATGATGTAGTCTGGGAGATGACATACCGCCGCACACGCCACGCCGGAGGGGCGGATAAGAATCGAATAGCGCGATCGACTATCACTCTGGACGCCGGGAGATATGAAGCGTTCTTTGTGACGGACGGATCACATTCGTTTAGAGATTTCAACTCCACTAAACCTCACAAACCTCACTTGTGGGGAATGACGATCTCGCTGGCAAAGTAGGACTGCGCCAAGCAGGACATTGCAGTCTCACGCTGCAGTCAGGAGCAATCGTAGGCACGCCTGACTCGCGAAAATTCAATAAGCGCTAACGAAACAAGCGTCTGTAGCAGGCCTCATGTCAGGGGTACCTCCCACAACCCTGGCCGAGGTGAAGCGGCGTCTTTCATGAATTTGCAAGACGCCGTTTCTCTTGTCAGACTCTCATATCCGTATTTATTATTGGTTTTGGGCGCCTTCCTGGTCCGCAGTCTGAAAGCCTATCGTCTTGCCGCCAGCCGACGCGTTGCCGTGAATCTTTATTTCCCCGTATTGCGCTTCAAATTTCTTGAGATTGTCTTCCAGCGCCTGTTTGAGCATTTTGGCGTGCGCAGGTGTCATTATTATTCGGGCCTGAACGCGGGATTTCGGCGAGCCGGGCATCACTCGAGCAAAATCAATTATTATTTCATTTGGCGAATGGACTATCATGGCCAAGTTGGAGTAAATTCCTTCAGCCTCTTTTTCTCCCAGTTCTATATTGAGCCTCTGCTGGATTTGCTGGGGTTGATTTACTTTCTGATGCATTTTATTTCCTCTCCCTTCGAGAATATGTCAGTCTGAATAATTATAAGCGCGACCTGCCGTCCCACTCATGATCCGATCATTCCCTTTTGATGGAATTGGCGTCTCACCGGAAGTTTAATATATTAGCTGAGCAAATCAACCCCGAAACGGGTTGGAAGAGGAATTTTTTGATTCAGTGAAAGCTTTGACTTCATGGCAAGGATTTAAGAGAGAAATCAAAAACAGGGGAATGAAAAACCAGACAACATGGAAAAAGCAAATTTACAAGAGATAGTCGGAAGATTCGGTTCGTCCCGGATAATTATTCTCGGCGATGTAATGCTCGATCGCTACATTTTCGGTGAGGTAAACAGAATTTCGCCCGAGGCTCCCGCGCCGGTTGTGGAGGTTAGGCGGGAAGCTGTGGCGCCGGGAGGGGCTTCAAACGTGGCCGCCAATATAAAAGCATTGGGCGACACGCCGTTTGTGATTGGAGTGACAGGCGATGACGGGGCCGATGAGCTCCTGCGCGGTGAATTCGAGCGCCGCTGCCTTACTGCCGATTACCTTATTGTCGATAAGAGCAGAAAGACCACGCTCAAAACGAGAATAATCGCGGAATCCCAGCAAATCGCGCGCATTGATCGCGAACAGACTCACGAAATAAGCGCGGAAATTGAAAATGAAGTCTTAACAAATTTTGAGAAGATCGCAGGAGACGCCAAAGCCTTGATAATTTCTGACTACGGAAAAGGAGTGATAACAGAGTCGCTTCTTGAAAGGCTCATTCCCCTTGCGCGTGATAAGGGTCTTTTTGTCGCTGTAGATCCAAAAGAAACTCATTTTATGAACTACAAAGATGTTTCGTTAATTACTCCC
>JACZUZ010000222.1 GCA_022572905.1 Candidatus Zixiibacteriota bacterium
ACTCTAAAGTAATCGAAGAAAAACGAGTTATTATCTTGAAACTCTTGTGTGTCCACCTTAAATTTTACCCCAAACAATTATCCGGTTTTGTAGGTCGAAAGTCTTGTACTTTCGACTATTCAATTCCCTATAGAAAATAACAAGAGAATAGTCGAAACCGCAAGGGATTTCGACCTACTAACTCCCGGCCGGGTGGCCCGGACATTTGTCCGGGTTTCAGAGATACGCCTAAGGTCATTCTGAACCCTTCGCTTTGCCCAGGATGAACTCCGCGAAGAATCTAGAAACGACATTAGCGCTTGTCCATTGTTAGATACTTCGTCACCAAAGGCTCCTCAGCATGACAATTTTTGTCTTTAATCTTTTTTCTAATTCTTGTAGGTCAAGAGCGTTTCGGTCTTGACTATTTCTTTCTCGATAGAAAGAAGAGAATAGTCGAAACCGCAAGGGCCGGGTGGCCCACACTGTGGGTATCGACCTACGAAGACTCCCCCAAGAAATTATCCAACAACAAAAAACACAACCGGCGGGTTTCGGATTCGACTTCTTTGTATTCGGCCAAGACCTGCTCTGCCGTCTTCCCCACATCGGGAATTTCCTCGGCATATTCCTTACACCACACGGGCAACTTGACCGGGTCGGCTTCCAGATGAAACTGTATGCCGTAGTTCTGGCCATGCCGAAAGCACTGGTTAGCGCAAGCCGAGCTTGTCGCCAGGCGTTCGCCGCCCTCGGGTATATCAAACATATCACCATGCCAGTGAAACACAGGGAATGTTCTGGGAAAACCCGCAAACAGCGGGTCGCTCACCCCCGCCGAGTCGAGAGTGACATTATACACGCCGATTTCCTTTGAGCCATTGGGCAAGACATTCGCGCCAAGATTGGCGGCCATCAACTGAGCGCCGTAACACATGCCCAAGTATGGCAAATCTGCGCGGCGGATATCATCCAAATAATCAAATAGCTTTTTGGTCCACTCTTCTTCTAAGACATCCACAACAGCGCGCGGACAACCAAAAGCTATTACGTGCGAGAAACTTTTCGGCGGGGGTAATTCATCATTGGTGTACGAATGCGCGATTTGAAACGCGATATTTTTTTCGCGCAGATACTCCTCAACCCTTCCCGGAGTTTCAATCGGGTGGTTTTGGATAAGTAGAACCCGTTTTGGTTTGGAATCGATTGAGTTCACAACGCCAAAATGCGTAAGCGCTGTATTGATGTCAACACCCGTTGCACGGGCGGCTTATTCCATGAGTTACAACCCACAGCAAGCAGTGGGCCACCCTAGGTTTATTTCTTAGAGCGCGCGTCGGACGAATTCCGGGAGAGCGAATGAGCCGAAGTGGATGTCGTCGTTGTAGTAGTCGTTTTTCATTTTGCGCGCGAGTCTTTTATAGCGCTCGTGATCGAAATCATCTTGCGGGTGATATTTTTTGGAGCAAAAGGTGAATGACCAGTATGCGGAAGGGTAAACGATCATGTGGCACGTATAGAGATGAACCTGCGGGAATATGTTCGAGAGATTGCCGTACATACTTGCAGTGATGTCGAGATTATAAAACGGCGATTCAGACTGCGCCACAAGGATACCGTCGTCATTGAGGCGCTCATATATTGTTCTGTGAAACGAGGCCTGAAACAACTCCGCAGCCGGGCCAACCGGATCGGAAAGATCAAGCAGGATTAAATCCCATTTCTTCCTGGTTGTCTCCAGAAAGTTTTTGCCGTCGCGAAAAATCAACTTCGCGCGCTTGTCTTTGACACCCGCAGTCAGCCTCGGGAAATGGCGCTTTGAAACTTCGACAACTTCTTTGTCGAGTTCACACATCGTGGCGCGTTTTACTTCCGGGTGCTTGAGGACATTGGTCAAACATCCGCAGTCCCCGCCGCCGATTATTAGAACATCCTCTGGTTTCGGATGAGAAAACAACGGAACATGCGCCAGCATTTCGTTGTAAGCGTTGTGATCGCCCTCGGCAACCATCAGCGAGCCGTACAGAATTAACGCTTTCCCGAGACCTGCCGTCTCCACTACATCAATGCGTTGGAATTTCGATTGCGTACTCTCGATGATGCGGTTTATCTTGAACGTATTGCCGCTGTGTCCGTCATGTCGCTCCGTATACCAGAACGCGCCGGCGTCGGCCAGACCCGGATCACTGATTTTTACATCAGCGCTTTTGTTCGCGCGTTTTGTTTTTATTTTTGCGCTCATCTTTAGAATCTAGGGTTTAGTCTACTACTATTGTTTCGGCCTGGCGCAGAGAATTAAAGCGCGATGCGGAAACCTGGCAATAGGCGCCCATGACCGGAAATACAAGAGTGTCACCGATTTGAAGCGGCGGCAAAAGTATATCATCGTAGATTACATCAATCGAATCACAGGTGGGACCCGCCAGAGTTGATTTTACCCAGGTTGTATTTCGGTTTGTCAGAGCCTGATACGAGCAGTGATCATACAAGCGCCCGCTGAATGATCCATAGAGTCCGTCGTCCAGATAATACCAAGGACGACCATCGCGAACGGACTTCCCAATTACATTAACCAGAAGAGTCACCGCTGACGCCGAAATATATCTTCCCGGCTCTGAAATCATTTTGACCCTCGGCGGTATCAGCGAGCTCAGCGCTTTACGAATCGGCCGGCAGAAGGTTTCGATATCCGGAACGCGTTCGACATATTCAACGGGAAACCCACCGCCTATATCAAGAATTTCGCAATCAATCCCTTGAGTCTGTAGTTTGCTGATAACATTTGCGGCGATGTTTATCCCCTTGAGATACAAATCCGGAGCGAGGCACTGCGAGCCAACATGAAACGCCAAACCCGCGAAATCAATTCCGCGAATATTGATATTGTTTACCAGCTCCTCGATTTCTTGCGGAGCGCAACCAAACTTAAATGAGAGATTGCACTGCACTGCGGCGGCGGATTCAGCGGATGACACCGCGCGAAAACGCACCAGCAGTTTTACTTTGTCGCGATAATTATCAAACTTGGCGATTTCATCGGGGTTGTCGATTAAAAATGTCCGCACGCCCTTGTTTATCGCGTCCTGTATTTCCTGATTTGACTTGATCGGGTGTGTGTGGATTAAATCTATGGGGTTGGCTCCCGCTTGCGCAGCTTTGTCGATTTCAACAGCGGAGCAAATGTCGAAGCGATGCCCCTCTTCCGCAACTGTTTTTAGAAGGTCGGGATGATCGTTGGCTTTGACGGCGTAATGAATTGACACCCCCGGAAGCGCCGACTTTAGGGCGCGTAAATTTTCGCGTATGGTCTTGCGCGAAAGAAACAACGCCGGGCCGTTTATGTTGCGCACAATCTTGTGGTCAAGCGCTGTTTTGAAACGGTCGCTATTTATATTCGAACTGTCGTATGGCTCGAGCGCATTGATCGCTCTCAACATCGTCTTCGAATTTGGAGAAGCTTGGTCGATTGAGTTTTGATATGCTGTCATCAGTTAACTTTGTAATCTTCTACTAGCTTGAAAAACTATCCAATAGCGCTTAATTCGAACGCAGAAATGTTCTTTGAGATGTCGTCTTCGGAGCCTCGCTCTGTCTCAATGCCTGGTTTGTGCGGAAGGATTTCATTTGTTCGCGATGGTATTCCCCGCGCAATTTCGCGAGTGAACATCTCTTTCGCGCCAAGCGCAATTTTGAGACATTCGCAGGCTTGCCATGGGTCTACTTTTTCTCCACAGGTAAAAAGATCAACCGCCGCGTATCCGTATTCGGGCCAGGTATGAATCGAGAGATGAGATTCGGCGATAACGACAACACCGGAAACTCCATGGGGGTTGTATTGATGAAACACCGAGCGCACTATTGTGGCGCCTGATCTCCGGGCGGCTTCATTCAGTATGGATTCCAATTCGCTGCGTTTGTCCAGCAACTTTACATCGCAATCGACAAACTCCGCCAACACATGTCTACCCAGTGTTTTCATTACTATGCCCTTCCCAGTTTGGCTTTACTAATCGCGGACGTTCCGTGTTTGTCCGCCAATATTTGCGTTATATACTCTCGCTTAATTTTTACGCTGTATTTTACAGCTATCCGTTCTCGCGATCTATGAAGACACATCTTACATCTGCGGAGGCGCAGACACCCAGATAAATGATACCGCTACATTGCCTTTGTTTAAGAGGCGATGTGGTTTGCTTGACTCAAAATAGAAACAACTCTTGGCGGGAATATGGTATAGTTTCTTGGCAAGTTGCATCGACAGCTTGCCGGACAGCACATAGCCGAATTCCTCGCCCTCGTGCGCCTCTTCGGGTTCCAGCGCTTCGCCTTTGTTTAGCGTTACAAAAACCGGGTCCATCTCATTATTGGTTGAACCGGGAACAAGAAGCTCGAAAACTTTCGCCCCGCGATCAGTCAAACGCACTCTTTCTGCAGGTGAAAAAATTACTGCCTCCGAACTGTTGTCCGAAAAGAATTCAGAAAGCGAAACTCCCAGCGCTTCGAGAATTCCGTTTAAGGACTCCAACGCTATGTCTGTCTGGTCGTTCTCAAGTTGCGAGATGAACCCCTTGGTTAGTTGCGCGCGAGCCGCTAACTCGGCCTGAGTCAAGTCTGCGCTGAGACGCAG
>JACZUZ010000223.1 GCA_022572905.1 Candidatus Zixiibacteriota bacterium
ACAGCGTTATTGGCGCAAATGTTCGCATAGACGATGGCGCTGTTATTGGCAAATCTCCAATGCGCGCCGCGAATTCGGCTGTGACCAAAGAACAGGAATTGTCGGCTTGCACAATTGATTCCGATTGCATAGTAGGCACGAATGTTGTCATCTATCGGGGTTGCAAAATAGGCCGCAAAGTTCTGATCGCTGATCTTGCCACAGTTCGCGAGAACGTAACTGTCGGTGAGTTCACTATTATCGGCAGAGGAGTCGCGGTTGAAAATTTCTGCGAGATCGGCCGCTATTGCAAACTCGAAACAAACGTGTATCTCTGCGCATATTCAAAACTTGAAGACCGCGTGTTTGTCGCTCCCTGCGCGGCCACATCGAATGACAACTACATGGGTCGCACCGAAGAGCGTTTCAAACATTTCAAAGGCGTGACGATTCGCAAAGGCGGGCGAGTCGGCGTAAACGCAACTTTGCTACCGGGAAAAATAATTGGCGCTGACGGTCAAGTGGCCGCGGGAGCGCTGGTCACGAGAGATGTCAACGACGGGAAACTTGTAGCGGGCGCTCCGGCCAAAGAGTGGCGCGATGTTCCCGAAGAGCAATTATTAAAAAACCAGAACTGGCCTGAATAAATCCGGTCTCAAAACTAAAACTATATTCGATAAAATTTTCATAATTTATCCTTAACATCACACTTACTTTTAGAAAAAACATAATGTCCAACACTGCAACAAATACCTCCTCAAAAACCACCGGTGTTCCGCTCCTGGACCTCAAACGCCAGTATCTAACAATCAAAGAAGACCTGGATCGGGCCGTACTAAATGTGCTCGATCATGGCAAGTTTATTCTCGGGCCCGAAGTAGCCGAGCTGGAAAAACAAATTGCGGAATATACCGGATGTGAATTCGCCTGCGGCGTAAACTCCGGCACCGACGCATTGCTTTTGTCTTTGCGCGCGTCGGGCGTTGGTTCCGGTGATGAGGTTATCACAACTGATTTTTCTTTCTTCGCTACAGCCGGAGTGATCTGGCGCCTTGGCGCCAAACCTGTGCTGGTGGACATTGAACCAGATACTTTCAATATCGATCCGAATCTAATAGCGGCGGCCATCACCTCCAAAACGAAAGCCATTATTCCTGTGCATCTGTTTGGTCAAATGGCCGACATGGAGCCGATCATGAAAATCGCTCAGGAGCGCAACTTGAAAGTTGTCGAGGATGGCGCCCAGACTATCGGCTCGACTTACAAAGATAAGAAGTGCGGCTCAATGGGGAACTTTGGTTGCTTCTCATTTTTCCCCTCGAAAAACCTCGGTTGTTTGGGAGACGGCGGAATAATTGTCTGCAGTGACGAAGAAGACGCGGCAATGTTAAAGATACTTCGCGTGCATGGTTCCAAGCCGAAGTATTATCATCGCCTTGTCGGATACAATTCACGGCTTGCCACAATTCAGGCCGCTTCGATTTTGGTTAAGCTTCCGCATTTGCGAAAATGGTCGGAAACAAGAATAGCAAACGCCAAATATTATGACAACCGTTTCGCCGAAAGTTCTGTGAAATCGCCTTTAGTGAAAGATTACACGACTTTTCATATTTATAATCAATATACAGTAATGGTTGAGAACCGCGATGAAGTGCGCGACAAACTAAAAGAACGCGGAATTGGATGCGAAATATATTATCCCGTGCCATTCCATAATCAGGAATGTTTCGAATATCTCGGCCATAAAAAGGATGAATTCCCTAACACAAATAAAACCTGCGCATCGGTTCTATCTATTCCGATTTTCCCCGAACTAACCGAGGCGGAGCGCGAAGTTGTCGCCAACATTGTATTGGAGATCTGCGGATAGCGAGCGTGTTCCAAGCTTGCAATCTTGCTCACCCGAATGCGACGGCGAGCGCATATCGTTTCCCTGATCGGCGCCAGACCGCAGTTTGTCAAAATTGCGCCGTTGGCCAGGACTCTATCTCTCAAGAAATTTAAGTCTCGAATCAGGCATACGCTTGTTCATTCCGGACAGCATTATCATCCGGGTCTCTCGGATGTTTTTTTCAGCCAACTGAAAATTCCAAACCCGCGCGTTAATCTTGGCGTTGGCTCAGCTAGTCATGGTAAAATGACCGCGGAAATACTATGGCGCTTCGAGCGGGAATTGCTAGGACTCAAACCGGATGTTGTTCTTGTCTATGGAGACACCAACACTACTTTGGCCGGGGCGTTGGCGGCGGCGAAGTTGGGGATTCCCATCGCTCATGTGGAGGCTGGCCTGCGCTCTTTTGACCGCGACATGCCTGAAGAAATAAACAGAGTCTGCGCGGACCATTTGTCTGACCTTCTATTGTGTCCAACTCGTGAGTCTATCGCGAATCTAAGAAAAGAAAGCGTACCCGGTAAGATCATCCGGTCGGGTGATCTAATGTATGAACTATTAGCGGACTTGAAGCCACGACTGAAGCGTAATAAGTTGTTGTTGTCGAAATTTGATGTGAGGCCGAATAAATTCGCGCTGGTAACATCTCACCGTGCGGAAAATGTAGATACGAAGAAGAGTCTGGGCGATATTATTGAAATGATCTCAACGCTTAAAATGCCCGCAATTTTTGCGCTTCACCCGCGAACGAAAGCATCACTGAAAAGTCACCGCTTGTCCGGAAAAATCAAAGCCATCACTGACATAATTCTTTGCGAACCGCTTTCATACATTGACACTCTCACATTAGCTCAATACGCGGCTCTGGTATTAACCGATTCCGGCGGCCTGCAAAAAGAATCGATATTCCTCGGTACAAAAACTCTGACAATGCGCAAAATAACCGAATGGCCGGAGACTCTAAAATTCGGGAATCACCTCGTGGGCAGATCACTGGCAAAATTATCGCGAGCGCTTAAGGCGGAGCATACAAAACACAAGATGAACTGGACGCTAAACGGCTCGAAGCCCTCTCATGTGATTGCTCAAGCGATTATTAAGCGATATTGTTAAGCGACATTGAAAGAGAATTTATTAAAATCGTGGGCAGAACAAAAGTCAGAGTTCCTCTTTTTAATTTAACCCTTGGGCGGGAAGAGAAAAAGGCCGTTCAGGAAACTCTTAATTCCGGCTGGCTGACAAGCGGTCCGCGTTGCGCCGAGTTCGAGCGATTGATCGTTCAAAAAACCGGCGCGCCTTATGCGGTCGCGCTGTCATCGGCGACTGCGGGTCTGCATCTGTCTCTGGTTGCGCTTGATATTGGGCGCGGCGATGAAGTGATTGTCCCCAGCTATACATTCGCGGCGACTGTCAGCTCAATTATCATGACCGGAGCCACCCCCGTGTTTTGCGACATTGATTCGTCCACGCTTAATCTCGATCCCGTCAAAGTAGATAAAGCTGTTACGCGGAAAACAAGGGCGATTATCAGTGTAGATATTGCGGGGAGGCCCTGCGACTATCGCGCGTTGGTTAGAATCTGCAAGAAATATAGGCTAAAACTTGTCTGTGATGCGGCTCACTCTCTCGGCGCCAGCTATAACAAAAAGCCTATCGGATCATTTGGCGACGCTACTGTGTTCAGCTTCTACGCGACAAAAAATGTGACCACGGGTGAAGGGGGCATGGTTGTTACATCGCGAAAAGCGCTCGCAGAAAGAATTCGCAAATTGTCGCTTCATGGAATCACAGTTCCCACACAGAAGAGAAACAAAGCCGGTTCCTGGCGCTATGATATCATCGAAATGGGATACAAGAGCAATCTTTCGGACATTAACGCCGCCTTAGGAGTCGCTCAGACAAGAAAACTTAAACAGTTTGCTCTTAATCGTCGGCGCGCGGAAAAGCGATATTTTGGCGCGTTGCGAAACTTAACTGATTTCATTGATCTTCCGGCTCTACCGAAAGATAGTGAATCTTCCTGGAGTCTTTTTATTATTAAGCTCAAACTTGAGCGACTCAAGATCGGTCGTGACAGATTTATTGAAGAAATGAAAAAGCGAGGAATTATTTGCGGCGTACATTTTATCTTATTTTATTTCGTTGCAAAGCATGTACTAAATAAAAATGTTGTGAAAAAGTAATGTTATGTGTGCTTTATGTATGTGTTTAGGAAAAAGGATTGAGGAAATGTTAGGTGAGCACCGCCGCAGAGCCTTTGATGACTCGAGGAGCGGACTCATTTAGCATTTGTTACACGCAATGAGGCTTTGATGCCAAACTGACGTTTTTTATGTCCTAAAACTTATTCTCCCTGTACATCACGCAGTTAATGTAGCATAACGAGTAATGTTCACGAAGTGCCTGCGTTTAATCCCACGTTGTACGCATTACACGTAGAAATTAAAAATTTCTGATGTCCTAAAAATCTCTGATTTTTATGACTTGCTAGTGCGTGTTCACAGGATTAAGCGAAAGGGAGAAAGTTAAGTTTTAGGTTTAACTATAGACAAAGAGGCACGTTAATATAATCTGCAGAGCAGACTAAATCTAAGAATAGGGGGCTAAAACTGGAAAATTTTATAATCTATTAGTATCTTTTCTAAATGAGGTGGTTAATGTGATGGGCATTTATGTTTCATATAATGAAGAAGAAAATGGAAGTTTTGAAGAAC
>JACZUZ010000224.1 GCA_022572905.1 Candidatus Zixiibacteriota bacterium
TAAGTTCGAGCTCAGAACTACATTTTGGAATGCCAGCGAATATGACATGGTTCGTGATTTATATCTTGCCCGTGAATCACAGAAACTTCTTACAGTGACTCTAATTCGAACAGAAAAAGAGGGAGCCATCGATTCAGGCGATTAGCCCTTAGCGCCCTCTAACCCCCAGACTTCTCGGCGCTTAATAAGCAATTTAGCCATTTCGAGAGTCTCCAGAAACCCAGAAAAACCCTAATTTCGGCCAGATTTTTCCTCTTCAGGTTGGTTTGAAATCCGTGGAAAATTGCCGATAATAATATTGATGATAGCATTGGAAGAAATATAGTGGAGTCGTGGGCTGAAACTACTGCGCTCTCCAGTTTGTATATACTTTGTATGGGTCCAGACGATAGCTGACTTTTCAAACCTCGGGAGAATTAAAGATGAAGTTGGGAATTATTAATTTATGTTCTAAAAACGTAGCGGCTATAGGGCTGGTTGTGGCTCTGGCTGTCACAGTTTCCGGTTGCGGCGCCAAGCGCACAACTATTATTGTTAGAGGCGAAACAAAAGTAGGAACGGCAGATCAATCGCAGGCCAAGAACAAAGGCCAGATTGTGGCGTCGGATCGACATTTCAAGCAGGGTCTCAAATTTTACCAGGCCAACAAATACAAACAGGCCATTAAGAGCTTTCGGAAATCCATTGAGAAAAATCCCCAGAACTGGGAATCACATTACTATCTCGGGCTGAGTTTGCATGATACGAAAGAGTTTGTTATGGCGCGTAAGCGTTTTGATATCGCCGTAAAGCATGCTCCGAAAGACAATCATATCCAGGCTCGAATATTTATAGCTGTGGCGCTCTCTCTCGAAAGCGTCGGCAAGACGCATGAGGCTGGAAACTACTTCTCTCTTGCTTTGAAGTATCAGCCCAAGAACAAGAAAGCAAGAAGCGGACTTGATCGAATGAGAACCGGAAAGAATCCTGGGAAGAAGAATGGCAAGGGCAAAGGAGGCTCCAAGAGGGGCTAGAGTTCGAGAATGACGAACGAAATTCTCGGCGCGTTCCACTAGCCTGGAGCGCGCCTTTTTTTGTGGGAAACGGGTTAGATGAAATTCTTTTGATTGTTAATCTATTGGAGTTGTGGGAAGCGGGTGCGTATTATTTAAATTATGAGTCAATCAGAAAATTGGTGGAATGAGTTTTTCGATACATTTCGCCCGTTCTTTGGTGTTGTGGACGCGAAAACAACAAGAGCCGAAGCTCGATATCTAATTAAGAAACTCAAACTTGGCCCCCGTAAGAGTTTTCTTGATTTGGCATGCGGCATCGGTCGGCTTTCCATACCAGTCGCACGATCAGGAGCCAGAGTAACGGGCGTGGATATTATGTCATCTTTTCTTGAGGAGCTGGACAGGAAAGCCAGGCGGGGCAAACTCAGGATCGAAACGATTCAATCGGATATGCGAAGGATAAATTTCAGGAATCACTTTGATTCGGCCGCTAATATGTGGACTTCATTCGGGTATTTTGAAAGAGAATCCGATAATCAATTGGTTCTCCGCAAAGTATATCAATCTCTTAAACCCGGTGGGCGGTTCCTCCTGCATACTATCAACCGCGATTGGGTTATTAAGAATTTCGCACGAACGGGGTGGTTTAGTGTCGGCGCAACCAAAGTACTCGAAGAACGCTCGTTCGATTTCTCCACTTCAATTTCAAGAAGTGTGTGGACTTTCATTCGAGATGGAGAGGAGAAATCTCATAGGGTTGCGATCAGAATGTATTCACTTCATGAGCTAATCGCCATGCTGGAGAAGGCAGGATTTCGAGAGATCGAGGGATTCGGGTCATTAAAAGACGAACCAGTCTCCTCTCATAGCCGGATGATGTATATATTTGGCAGGAAACAGAAAACTGACGGAAAATCACGAAAACCTGTGTCATTTCGTGGCTAATCCGGTTGATTTCCAAGTGCCTACGGACTCAAAAGATAGTTGCCTTTTGCGGAATTATGGCTATATTCTAAAAGTAAGTATTTACTTACCACTGGTTTAACCAGAAAAAACACCAAGAAACATTTACTGTACCAGCGCTTTTAGTTGAGGAGACACATGTATCAAGAGCGTAGATTGAAACTTTTTTTGACATTATTTGCGCTGGCCCTTGTTTCTTTGCCCAGACCAGGTTTCGGCCAATGTTCGACAACCACTATTTACAGCGGCGAACTGGGCGGAGACAACTTTGGTGTGTCAGTCAACTCAGCCGGTGATGTCAACAACGATGGAGCGGATGATATTATTGTCGGCGCTATCGGCGTTAACTCCGCCGCCGGGAGAGTATATGTGTTTTCAGGCGCCACCGGCGACACCTTGTATGTTTTTGACGGAGAGGCGCAAGGCGATCATTTTGGAGTTTCCGTTTCCGGGGCCGGGGATGTAGATAATGACGGACACGCCGATTTGATTGTGGGCGCGTCGCGCAATGACGGATCGGCCAACAACGCCGGACGGGCATATGTGTTTTCCGGGAGAACCGGTGAGCTATTATATGTATTCAGTGGCGAGGGATCATCAGATGGTTTCGGAGTCTCTGTCGGAGGCGCGGGGGATGTTAACGATGATAATTTCGATGACATAATAATCGGAGCCTATCAAAACGACGGCAACGGAGGAAATTCCGGCCGCGCATATGTTTTCTCCGGCGCGGACGGCGATACGCTTTATGTTTACACTGGCCAGGGCGGCGGGGATGTTTTTGGAGTTTCGGTGGATGGAGTAGGAGACGTGAATAAGGACGGCTATGCGGATTTCATTATCGGCGCTTATCTGAATGACGCAAACGGCGGAAACGCAGGTGGAGCGTATGTCTTTTCCGGTTTCAACGGCGACACACTCTACGAGTTTCTCGGTGAACAAGGGGGAGCTCATTTCGGTATCTCTGTCGCCGGAGCCGGTGACGTCAACAATGACACATATCCCGATTTCATAGTAGGCGCAAGCAAGGATGATAGCGGCGGGACAAATAGCGGGAAAGCTTTTATATTTTCCGGCCTTGATGGATCTACCCTCTATGTTTTTGGCGCAAGTGGAAGCGTCGCGTCCAGTAATTTGATTCAGATTTCGAATTATTCAATCTACTTGAATTCAGGTGGCGCCGGAGGGGATATATTTGGCGTTTCGGTTTCCGGCGCTGGTGATGTCAACGCTGATGATTACGCCGATATCGTAGTGGGAGCCTCAGGAAATGATATTTCCGGACCAAACGCCGGCATAGCGCTTGTGTTCTCAGGACTGGATGGTCAGGAGCTTTATCGACTTACCGGAGAATCCTCCGGCGATGCGTTCGGTAGCGCTGTTTCAGGAGGGGATGTGAACAACGACGGAGCCGCGGATTTAATTGTTGGCGCGTTTGAGAATGATGGAGCAGGAGACAACGCTGGACGAGTTTATGTCATAACTCCCAATCAAATAGACAGCGATAATGATGGTATTCCCGATGCATGCGACAACTGTCCGGCGATTGCAAATAACGACCAGAGTGATACCGACGGAGATGGTATTGGGGACGTTTGTGATGATTGCCCCAACGTGAACAGTAGTATTGACGGCGATGGTGACTGCATTGCGGATGATGTCGACAATTGCCCGCTCAATTTTAACCCCGCCCAGGAAGATGTAGATGGTGACGGATTGGGCGATTCCTGCTACCTGCCACAGGCTCTTTGGCCGCTCACGATAGTGGTTCGCCAGTTTTTCCCATCCTCAGCCGGAGCGGGCCCTTCCCCTGACGGCGATGACCCCGATGTCAATCTCTGCATATATGATCCAGATGGAGAGATAATCTGCACGGACTCTTCCGGAAATTTCGAGAACACGATAGACACGAGCGGCGGCGGAGCGACATACTCAAATGTCGAAACAAATGACTCGGTCGTAATAAACTCTCCTAAGACAGGCACCTATATTATAGAAATAATTGCCGAAGCGGACGCCGATCCCACCAAGAATTACATTGCCAGTATAAGAGTCGATGGTACGTCTGAGCAAGAGACCCAGGGGGCCTCGGTGCCAACTTCCGGCGAAACTGACACCCTCTTTTTGACAACCACGCCCTGGCTGGGTGGTGATGCGGACGGATCGTTTGCAATAGATGTTGGCGATGCGTCTTTCATGATCAAGTATATCTTTGCCGACGGCCCAGCTCCGAACCCCCTGGCCGCAGGGGACGCGGATTGCTCCGGCGCAATTGATGTTAACGACATTTGCACCATAATAATTTATATCTTTCAGGACGGCCCGGCGCTTGGCTGTCCCATATTCTAGCTCGTTTTTTTCCCCATTTCTAATCCCGTTAAATTATAACAGTCGCGAAGCGTGAAATACCACTTCACGAGACCTTCGCGTCCTGAATAACAGAATATCCCAATACCTTCCGGGAGTTTGGCTATATTTTGTCCAGATCGTATCTTCCAGACCGACGGCGAGGAATTAGCTCTGGTAAGAGAAGGCTCGGAATGACCAAGAATAAACCACATGGTTTGAACCAACAATCGTGATGTCGCTAATTCTATGAAGCATATGTTTCTAAGTTAAT
>JACZUZ010000003.1 GCA_022572905.1 Candidatus Zixiibacteriota bacterium
CGGCGCTCCCGGCAGGAGTCAGGGCGCCCGCGGTCAGGGCGGCTTTGGTAGGGGGATGGGAAAAAGAGGACACTCTCGTCCAGGCCCAGGTGGAATGGGCGGTGTCAGGCAGGTAATGCTAAAGCAAGGTGATGAGTTCGTTGAGCGTGAAGTTGAGATCGGGATGTCTGATTTCAGGAAAGTTGTTATCAAGTCCGGTTTGGAGGAAGGCGATATTCTTGGCGTACCTATGTTCTCGCGCTTGAAGCAGTCCAATGACAGACTTGAGCAGAGAATAAAAAGCTCACGCAGTTTCGGCGCCAGTTCATCAAATTCAAGTTCGAGCAAAAAGAAGAGTAATGGGAAATAACCGGAATTTCTGGTTTCTTTATTGTTAATTTTCCGAATGAGGAAAGATATGTTTGTTCTTGATAATATCAGTTTGGGCGTTCAGAGCCTGCGTACAAATCCTTTGCGCTCAATCCTTACCTTGATAGGTATAGCTGTGGGAATTGCCGCGGTTTTGTATGTCGTCGTACTGGGAGAGCTTACCAAGCAAAGAATTAACGAGCGCTTGGAGGCGCTGGGTTCAAACGTCTTAGTAATTCGACCGGGTATGTCGCGGCATATGGGTGTGCGCACCTCTGCCAGCGTTGTTAATTTAACCTGGGAAGACGCGCGCGAAATTGATTCGGTGTCGAACGTAGTTGTCAGAACTGTCCCCACGTTTACTGGTTCGCGGAGTGTCGAATACCAGGGCAAAAACTGGAACACGCGCATAACCGGAACAACTCCCGACTATGCGAATGTAAACAACAGCGTACCGGCCGAAGGCAGATTCTTTAATGAAACGGATATGATCGAGCGCGCGCGGGTGTGTGTTCTTGGCAGTACTGTTCGGGATGAGCTTTTTGAAGATAAGGCGCCGGTCGGCGAATATGTTTTAATTAACTCAAAGCGCTTTACCGTGGTCGGACTCTTAGCAGAAAAGGGCGAGTCGTGGTACAACCCCGATAATCAAATATTTATTCCGCTGACGACGGCGCAGGAAAGAGTTTTCGGGCGCGACAACTTGAGCGAAATTCTGGCCCAGCTCGATAAACCCGAAAGCTATGAAGAGGCGCTTTTTGATATTGAGACCCTCCTCAGAAGAAACCATCGACTGCGGCCCGATCAGGAAAATGATTTCCGCGTACGAAGACAGGACTTTTATCTCTCCACTATTCAGGAAACAAACGCCGAGCTGGCGAATTTCATTATAGTGATCGCGTTGATATCATTGCTCGTGGGCGGAATTGGGATCGCGAACGTGATGCTTGTTTCGGTAACCGAGCGCATCCGTGAAATCGGAATCCGCCGGGCGGTTGGCGCCAGCCGCGCGGCCATAATCAGACAGTTCCTGATTGAGTCGATGACACTGGGAATTGTGGGGAGTATTTTCGGTGTGCTGGGCGGAATACTAAGCAACAAGTTACTGATTGGGGCGGAAGTGATATTGCCCTGGATTTGGATAAGCAACAGCATGCTGATTTGTATCGGTATCGGCCTGGTGGCGGGACTCTACCCGGCTATCCGCGCCGGAAATATTGACGTTATTGAAGCCTTGCGGTATGAGTGATGATGGTCAAAGTATTTTAAGAACATTTTGGCTAGCCGGGAGGCAGAAAGAAGAATGAAAACAATCAGTTCCATACGGAGTCTTGGAAGAGTAGTGCTACTGACTTTGGCCGTCACAAGTACGAGTGCCGTTTCCGGTACTGTCGACGTGAATAGAAAGAACCTCGAAAAGCAAGTCAAGAGCGCTTTCTCGGAGCATTATTTGACGCATTATATTTCTCTTAGAGACAGCGATCTCTGGTTAAGTATTGAATTGAAGGGCAAGACGTGGCGCAACCCGAATGACACTAGAGCGATGGTTGACTCAGTCGTTGTACTTGCAGGACAGAACGTCCCTCTGACTGCGAGAGCATTTCCTTTTAAAATATATATTGACGAACCAGTCAGTGGTTTTGTAGTGGCAGAAATAGACATAGCGTTAGGCGGAAAAGTATCACTCAAATACTCTCATTCAATGAACAGGCAGAGAGGAATTGAGAAAATATATGGATCCCAGCCCAAACCGAAACGGTCAGTATCAAGCTATGATGCCATTCTTCGTGTCCCCAACTCGAACAAAGCGTTACTCGCTGTAACAGAGTATGCATATAGCCAGTTCACGAAAGCTGCGACTAGAGGTGATTACGATTTATTGTACCGTTTGATCAACAGCGGCCAACTAATTGAAACAAGCAACAATGTCAGAGTCAAGTTTGTGGAGCGTGGCATAATCAAGCACAAAGTGAAAGTATTAGAGGGGAAGAATTCTGGAAGTGTAGGATGGGTCGCGGCAGAGTTCATAAGGAAATAAAATTTCCGTGGCCGGCAGATGTTCGACTCGACGGAGCTCGCAGAAGTCTCATCTGCCCCAATAAAACATCACTCCACTTGCGTGGCCCGGACATTTGTCCGGGTTTCATACGCCGCATTCGTTCAACATCTATTTACTTAACCTCCGACGACGGACACAGATCGCTCAAAACACATTCCGCGCATTTGGGCCTGCGCGCGACACAAACAGCACGGCCGTGGTCGATTATCATATGCGTCCAGCGTATCCAGTCTTTCTTAGGTAATATCTCAATGAGATCGCGCTCAATCTTTTCCGGCGTTTTTTCAGAGCTCAAATGAAGCAGGCGAGAGATTCGCGTGACATGCGTGTCCACCACAACACCCTCGGCCAGTCCGAACGCGGCGCCCAGAACCGCCGAGGCAGTTTTGCGCCCAACACCGGGAAGCTTGACCAGTTCAGCAAGTGTCCGGGGAACCTCGCCACCATGCTCGGCCAATAACACAGTGGCGTTTCCTTTCAGAGACTTAGCTTTGTTGCGAAAGAATCCCGTCGAGCGGATTTCATCCTCAATATCCTCAAGGCTCGCACTTGCAACTGCTTTGACTGTCTTGAATCGTTTGAAAAACCCAGGAATTACTTTGTTAACTCTCTCATCGGTGCATTGAGCGGAGAGAATCACGGCGACCATAAGTTCATACGGCGAGCGATGATTCAAAGAACACTCTGAATCCGGATAGGCTTTTTTGAGCCGCGTAAGAATCTTGCGCGTTCGGGATTTTAGTTCGGTTGTGTTGTTCGCTTTTGTTTTTCCCAAGAGAGCTATTGTGTCAAAAGATTATTGGGTGTCCGGCCGTGCCGGTGAGAGAATGACAACTCTGTCGATATCATTCAGATCGCGCATCAGTACCGATGATCGATAGCGCACGTTGGCGTCGATCAAGATATTTATCGCTTCGGTTTGGTTGTAACCAATTTCAAATATCAACTTGCCTTCCGGCGCCAGATAATCGGGAGAATCGCTAATCAATCTTTCGATGATATCCAGACCCTCAGCGCCGGATATCAGCGAAATTTTTGGATCGGCCAGAACTTCGGGCGGGAGAACATCGTATTCATATTCGGCAATATAGGGAGGGTTGGAGAGAATTAGATCAAACCGTGAGTTCTTGTCTAGCGTCCCAAAAAGATCTGATTCAAGAAACTTTATGTTTTCAGCTCCCAGAGCTTTTGAATTAGAGCGCGCCACTTCCAGCGCCTCGCCTGAAATATCAAGCGCTGTAATTTGTGCCCCCGGACATTCGAGGACCATAGTAGCGCAGACCACACCCGAACCGGTTCCTATATCAAGAATTCGCGGGGCCTTGATTTCTCTAAAACGAATAAAGCGCAAAGCGACTTCGCAGAGTAGTTCGGTCTCCGGGGTGGGGACCATGACGTTTTCATTTACCTCAAAACGTCGCCCGTAAAACCAGGCTTCACCGAGAATGTATTGAAGCGGATAGCGTGTTTCGCGCCGCGTAACTATTTCCCAGAATCTCTTTTCAAGATCTAAGGTGAGTAAATCAGCTCCGTCAAGGAAAAGTTTTAGCCGATCGATCGCCAGAAGGTAACACAAGACTATCTCCGCTTCGGCGTCGCCAGCTTTGATTCCAACTGTTTTGAGTCGGCTCCCAGCGGTTGATATTAGCTTGTTTATTCTTCCGAGTTTTTCGGTATCAGTTCTAATTTCTAAACTCCTGTCCAATAGCGGGCTTGTCTGGGTCATATGCGATCAATCTTTCAACAATCTCATTGAATTACACTATGCTTTAACGCCTGAATTCGGGCGCGAACTCTTCAGTCGCTCCTGTTGATCCGCCTTCTGCAGAGCTTCAACTAACTCTGTCAGATCGCCCTCCATGATATCATCAAGTTTGTAAAGCGTTAAGCCAATGCGGTGGTCGGTAACTCGTGATTGTGGGAAATTATAAGTGCGGATTTTGTCGGAACGGTCGCCGCTTTTCACCATCGTCTTACGTTCTTTAGCGATCTTTTCGTGTTGTTCGCTCATAGCCATATCAAAAAGACGGCTCCTGAGAACTTTGAACGCTTTGTTCTTGTTTTTGAGTTGCGATTTCTCATCCTGGCAGGTCACAACCAATCCGGTTGGAATATGCGTCAGTCGCACCGCCGAATCGGTAGTATTAACTGACTGCCCTCCCGGACCGGAACTTCGATAAACATCGACTTTCACGTCAGCAGGTTTGATTTCGATATCAACTTCCTCGGCTTCGGGGAGCGCCACGACCGACGCCGCCGAGGTATGAACCCGGCCTTGAGACTCTGTTGCCGGAACACGCTGAACGCGATGCACTCCCGATTCGAATTTCAAACATCCGAAAGCGCCGTCGCCTTCCACCAGAAATATCACTTCCTTCAAACCGCCGCCGGTTGCCGGACTTGAGGAAAGGGTTTCGGTTTTCCAACCCTTTGAGTCTATATGTCGGGAATACATGCGGTAAAGGTCTGCGGCGAAGAGCGCCGCTTCATCGCCGCCGGTTCCCGCGCGAATTTCCAGAATCACGTTCTTGGGATCATTGGGGTCCTGCGGCGCCAGAAGCGTCTCAAATTTTTCCTGCGCAGGAGGCAGTTCGGCTCGCAATGACTCAAGTTCCTCGCTGGCCATTTCCTTCAGCTCGGGGTCAGCGCTTGCTTTGAGTATATCTTCAGAGTCCTTTATTGCCCGCGCGATTTTCATATATGCCCGGCCCGCGTTTAATTTCGTTTCAAGCGCTTTGAGCTCTCTCGATTTACGCTTGAGCAAAGACTGATTGGCCAGAGTTTCCGGCAAAGACAGCTCCTCGACTATAGCGTTATATTCTATTTCCAGTTGTTCAACTATATCAATCATATTCGGGGTCATTCTTATTAAATGTCTATCATAATTCGATTATTCCTATTAATCTATAATATTTACAATAACACACTCCCGGACGCCGGAGAATTCACCGGTTGGATGCGCTATTGTAGAAATATACGAATTGACGAAGTAAAGCAAGCTCGCGCGGGAAGACTTGATTCTTCAAGAAGTCGATGAGAGAGCGGAATCATAGGTTGCGCATACGCTAATTTAAGACTAAGATATTGAGGCCAAATAGCGTGACCAAAGCGGGCTATTCTATTCATCTATGGCCGCTCGAAATCAGGAGCGACTTACGAAAAGTGAATAACTATTTTTTGTCGAGGCCGTATTTTCTACGGAAGCGCTCGACACGGCCGGCAGTGTCAATGAGCTTTTGTTTGCCAGTGAAGAACGGGTGGCAACTTGAGCAGATTTCGACTTTCAGCTCTTTGACCGTCGAACGTGTTTGAAACGAATTTCCACAGGAGCAAACCGCGGTAACTTCAAAATATTCGGGATGAATGCCTTTTTTCATTATCTTACCTCATTAATGCATTGCCAATTACATGTCATCGAAAGAACCAATAGAGGAACCAAATGGTTCCCTAACGATCTCTTAGCCTCCCAACCCCTTTCGGGCGCTGGCGAGAACTCGCTAATATACTGCAGAATCGCGTTTTGGCAACTGTGAAATTGAAGCCGGCGGCTATTCCAGAGGACAGTTGGCTTAGCGGCCCTCTTCACCTAATGCCTTGTCTACCAGCGTCTTACCGAGAGCCTTAGCGTCTTCCAGGGCAGGAGTATTCTCATTCGCTAGGCCTTTTGCGCGGAAATCCGGAGACTCATAGAGGACAAATCCATGCGCGTCAATTTCAGTCCACTTGAAAAAACCTTTCAGTACGGACTGAGCGAGGTCAAATCTGCCCCGTTCACCGGCTACCAGAACAGCGCCGCCCGCTCTCCGCGTTAGGCCTAATTTCTTGAACATGTGAGAGGTGGTGCCCTCGAAATCGGGCGGCCTGAAACAACTACATCGATCAATAAACATTTTCATTTGTCCCGAAACCGAATCAAAGAATATCGGCGTACCCATCACGACGATATCACACTCAACCAGCTTGACGTAAACATCGCTCAAATCATCGTCAAAGAAACAAAACTTCGGCTCGGGTGATTCGCCGCACGACTGGCAGGGAATGAATTTGAGTTCATTGAGACGAATTAAATCGAACACCGAATCTTTAACTTCCTCTGGCGAAAGTTTTTTATTCAGGGATTCTTTTATTCCGCCGGCGACTGCGTCAAGAAGAATTTCGGTTGAACCGTCTTTGGTAGGGCTTCCGGAAATAAGCAATGTTTTCACGGGTCCTTGCCCTCCAGAAACTCTTTCTGTGCCTTTGTGTCTTCGAGTTCCTGATAAAGTAGAAGCAAATCAGTTTCGAGCTCAGCCTTTTTCAGTGAGGTCTCAGTCAATTTCTCCCAGTCGCTTCTTGGAATTTCGTTTGCTATCATTTCTTCAAGTCGCGCCAATTCCCGCTCGTGATCTGTTATTTTCGAGGCCACGGATTTTAGTTTTTTTTCAACTCTTGATCTCTGACGGGAAAGCTCTTTGAAATCAGAGTAGTTTTCTTTGTTCTGAGATTGTTTCTTCTCAGTTTCAGCGAACCCTCGCTCGCGCTCCTCTCTCTTGGCAAGATAATAACTATACGGTCCGGCGTAGCTAACCAAAACTTCGTTTTCTATTGAGAAAGTCTTATCCGTCACCGTATCCAGAAAGTATCTGTCGTGGCTCACTATCAAATAGGCTCCCTCAAACTTTTCCAGAGCGTCTTCAAGGGCTTGTCGCGATTCCAGGTCGAGATGATTAGTTGGCTCATCGAAAACAAGAAAATTCGCTGGTTGAAACATTATCTCCGCCAATGACACTTTAGTTTTCTCTCCGCCAGAAAGATCGCCGATTCGTTTCAGAGTTTCATCGCCGTAAAAACCGAACCGAGCCAGGTATGTTCGCACATGTCCTTCTGTGATCTGTGGGTCTACGCTCCAGATAAATTCTAAGATACTCTGCGAGTCGCTTAAGTTCTCCAGAGTCTGATCGAAATAAGCGAACTCAACATTACCGCCGACGCGTATTTCACCTTCGAGCGGCTTTAACTCTCCCAGAAGAGTCTTGATGAGTGTTGATTTTCCCGAACCGTTTGGGCCGATAAGTCCGAACCTGTCGCCTCGATGTATGTCAATATCTATACCGCTCAAAACCACGTCACTTCCGTACCCCACAGATAAATTTTTGACAGCCATGATATGGTTGAATGATCGCCCGCTAGACCGAATAGTCAAATCAGGAGGACGTTCGTTAGTTTCAACCCGCGAAATTTTTTTAATTCTTTCCAGAAGTTTGCGTCTGGACTTGGCCTGTTTGGTTTTTTGCCCCGCTAAGTTCTTGCGAATAAACTCCTCGGTTCGGGAGATGAAATCTTTTTGAAGGTCATATTGTTTTTCCTGGCGCGCGCGTCGACTCTCTCTCTCGCTTACATAAGCGCCAAATGACATTTTGTAGACAGATAATTTTCCGGATTGTATTTCCCAGATGACATTAACAACTTTTTCGAGGAGCAAGCGATCATGGCTGACCAGGATCATAGCCTGGTCGGATTGAACCAATCTCGTTTCAAGCCAGGCCGTGGTTTCTATATCGAGGTGGTTGGTAGGCTCATCCAACAATATAGTATCGCTATTAGCAAGTAACGTTCGCGAAAGCCCAGCGCGATTTCGCTCCCCACCGGAGAATTCCCGCAAAGGGCTGCTCCATCTATCATTTGAAAATCCCAGTCCGGCCAGAATTATTTTGGCTTCGGTTTCAATTTCAAATCCGCCGAGCTGCTCAAACTTTCTCTGAGTTTCACCAAGGCGCTCAAGTAACTTCGTGTTTTGCGGATCGCGTTCAAGTTCTCTCTCGATCTCGCGTAGCTTACCGCCGAACTCCTGAATATCCTCTCTGGCGCTCAATACATATTCCCAGAGAGTCAGATTATTGTCGGCGATTATTTCCTGTTCGAGATAGGTCAGCGTTGCGCCTTTGGCGTAAGTTATCTGTCCGCTATCCGGTTTAAGTCCACCTGCGAGTATTTCGAGAAGTGTGGTCTTCCCGGTACCATTGCGACCGACCAAACCGATCCGATCTCCTTGCCTGAGTCCAATTGAAACAGAGTCCAGAATTGGTTTGTCCTCGAAGCGTTTGGTGATTGATTCAGCGGAAATAAGAATCACAGAATACGCCCCTCCATGTTATGGGCGGTTTGTTTATGCGCTATTGTGATCGAGGTTTGGTTTTCTACATAAAAAGTCACAACAAGCTATGTGACTATAATTAAGTTGGAGAGATTATTCAATCGTCATTCTCGACGCTTCGTTTCCCGAACTCGCCCGCCAGCGCCGCCTCGGCCAGCAGGGCAAGCGCCACCAACCAAAGAAGAGGCTTCCATAATTCCGAACCAACGCGCTTTTCGGTTAGAAAACTCGCGGCCGAAACTCCCTCGCTCATAGTTTCAATTTCGTAAGGTACAACGTTCTCGATTCTGGAAATATCAAGTCCGATGAAATCACCTTCGTGCGAATCAACATTAACCGCATATTGATCCACAATACCGGATAAGCTGCGTAGCGTATAAATACCTGTTTCTTCAAATGGCCCAAGCGTCACAATATACTCACTGCCGGATTCGGTTGCGCTGACATAAGTGTAATCTCCTGACGGCGAAATCAGAGTGAGTATTTCATTTGGATTTACGCGCGACGAAAGCGCCGTCGTTGCATTGGCGCCGACTTTACGGCGATAGTCGTAATTCGAAAGATCGGAACCCAGGTATTCGCAAAGTCGAATCACGAACGGTACAAAGAAACTGTGCGAGGGCAAATCGGTGAATTGCGGAGTCAGTATGCCGCCAAATGTCAAAACTTTTCCCCGTCCGATTTTTCGCTCGGTAAGTGAGGGATGCCCACCCGAGAATCGAGCCAGGACATTAACTTCGGTAGTGGTTTGGAATTTTGGAATCGAAAAAAACCTGAAAGTCGGAATCTCTTCGCTGTATAATTCTTCAAAAACCTGAAAGATCGGATGTGAGAAATCGATTTCATCAATTACAAAAAATCCGCTGCCGGGCGCATTTATTCTCATCTCTTTCGAAAGAATAAGTCCGGTCAACTCAGAGTAAGAACTCGCGAACCCGCTGGTGGATATATTTTCACCTGGTATTACCAGAATACCCCCGCCTCGGCGGGCAAACCTATTTAACCTTTGCAATGACGTCTTCGCCAGTTGATCCACTCCGGCTAGTATCAAAACATCATAGTCGCGTAAATTTATTGAGCCAAACAACTCAGCGGATATAGTCTTCACACGCCAGTGGCGGGAGCCCTGATCGGTCGGATTAAGCGCAATGCGAATGAATTCTCCCCCGGCGTTGTCGTCGATTATTAACGCATTAAATATCTCCGGAATTTCAAAAACAAAATGGAAACTATTGTCCGCCAGATAATCATCGCTGGAAAGCTCAATCCTGGCCGTGTGAATTCCCGCTGAACCAATTTTTCTGACAAAATTCTTCCGCTCGCTTTCATTGGGACCGAGAGAAAAGTTGGATTGCGCAACCCGGTTGTTGTCAATATACAATGACGCGATAATATTAGTTTTTGCCATCCGGTCATAATTTCGAACTGTGTAACCAATGCTAAAATCAGCGCCGACCTCAATAAGCTGGCCCCCGAAATCGATATCTGTGATACCAGTGTTTACGGATCGATAATCATTTCCCAATTCAACAGCAAAAATCTTGATATCTCCGGATGAGTTGTCATTTACTCTGATGGCCGAAAATCCTGCGGAATCATCAAGAGCGTTTCTTTGGAAGTCCGAAACAACAACTAACTCTCGATTAAAGTGAGAGGCCTCATCAAACAATGTCAGCGATTTTTCAAGAGCGAGATTAAGGTCGCTTCGCCCAGCGCCACAGCTGAGTTCATTCAAGCGGCTGATTGCGCGCGCGGCAGATCCGAATCCCTCACTTGCGCTGATGTCAATATCGGATGCGAATGGCGCGAGTATGATTTCATCGGCCTCGCCATAGGTTTCCAGAATTTCCATGGTTCTTTCTATTGCGAGTTCAAAAATGGTTCCGTCATTTGTTTCTCGTGACATTGACGCCGAAACATCCACAAGAATAACAGCGGACACTCCGGCGTGGGAACCCAGATATCCCGACTGAGTAACAGGACGAGCGAACGCCGCAACAGCCATAAGTATAATGAGCATTCTCAGGGCCAGAAGCAGAAGCTGGCGTATTTTTATTCGACGAACCTGCCTGCGCCTCATTTCAGTCAGACGCTCCAATGATGAAAACATCACCGTCTTCATCTTTCGTTTTGAGAACAGATGAATCAAGAGAGGGATCAGCGCCGCAACGGCGGCGAATAGCATCATTGAATTTAGAAAACCAAACATTAGTGTTTCTTGAAAAAATATTCTTTATAATTGCGTAATCAAAAGCGTGAAATCATTTAGCGACAAATTGGTAAGAGTTGGTAATATATTTGTCAGCGCTTCTTTGAGTTAGAATCGAATTATCCCTCTCTTTAGCCTGTCTATAAAATTCAAGCGCCTTTGCGCGCTCTCCTTTCAGATCGGCCAGATTTCCCAGAGCGATTAGTTCGCGACCTATGAAACTGGTTCGAAACTCAAGAAAAAGCGCCAACTCCAGGCTTTGCTCAGCCGAGAGATAATCCTCCGCTCCCATTGACGCCAGTCCCAGGCGCATCATATGAAGCGGATTATCCGGAGCGCTCTGAGCCAGATAATTAGCAACCCCCTTGGCTTCGGAAAATAACTCCCTGGCTTTGTCCCGGTCAGCGTAATCTTTACATACGCTTAGCGCTGTCGCTCGATAAAGAAGCGCCTCGAGCTTAATAATTGGTCCAACTTTTCGCTTAAGAAGATTCCCAAACGAAACAATCGCCCCGGCGGTGTCGCCCTCAATCATATCCAGTATCGCCAAATTCAGATCGGCTGCATTTCTGCGGTTTGTATCTATTTCCTTTAATTTCTCGAAAGACTCGCGCGCTATATCGAATTCACCCACGTGTTTGCTGAGATCAGCGTAGCGATGCAAATACGACGATCTTTGTGAGCTTCCTTCTTTAGCATTATCAAACAGAGTCTTGTAGGCGCGTCTGGCTTCTTTATATTTCCCCAGCTCGGAATAACGCGGCGCTACTTCGAAGTAGGATCGCAGCGAATCCGCGAGAGTCTGATCGCGCTTGAGCATAGTCAGAAGCAAATCAAGGGCGAGTTCCGTATGCAAAGTAGCGCCCTCAGTTATTGAACGATTAACAAAATCCGACTTGGGAGGCCACAGTTCGGAAAGATAGTTTATCCAGTTTTCCTCAACTTCGGCGATCGGCATTCCGAAAATCTCTTCGAACTTGCTTTGGATATTCAGGTCATCGCTTGCAACATACCATCGTCTTAACTTTCCGAAGCTGAGTGAATCGGTAAGATATCTGCAAAACGATCCGGCCTGCGAGACACTCAGAACAGGATCAGCCGAATAGTATCCCTTCGTAGTTAGTATTTCGGTGATTGGGATGAGTTCCTCGTTGCGCAAAGCCTCCAAAGTTTCGTACTCGGGAAAATTCTGAAGGCCAGCGATTCCTTCAACCAGGAATGGGGGAGAGTGTCCGGTCGAACGCATTAACCGAGTCATATTGGCCAGTATCGGAGACACGGATACAAAAGAATGGCTATAAATTGAAATAATCACATCTCTGGTCGGATCAATTGAATATCCAAAGCGGGAATCCCACCCGATAGATGGCGATGCGCAGGGGTATAGATAATAGCTCATCTTTCCCGGCATATTCAAATTCATAGCTTTCTTGAAGCGCCTGTAACTTCCCTCAAGAATTTCCTTCATATTGTTCCAATGGAAATCACCAAGAGTTTTGGGAACGTAGTGAAGATCGAAATTCGCGGTCGGATCATAGCGAAAGCTCGAGCTATCCCAGTGATTGAATTCGCAGTAATCTTCCCCAAGTTCGCTGAATTTGTTCGGAGTGAGTGTAAGAATGTAGGACGCGCCATCCTTGCCGCGGATGTTTTTCATCCGGGCGGGCAGGCCTAACTCCATCGTGAAACGCTTCGTATGCGAGTCCGGTCGTTTGCCGACTGTCGCCAGAAAAGCAGTCAGACGGACGCGGTTAGAATCGATCTTAGTTGCTTTGAGCTGCAGCGAAAAATTTCCCATGAATGTTTGGAATGTCGTATCCAACGGCACATTCCAACTATGAGACTCCACTTCAATTTTTTTCGACTTATCGGCGGAGACCAATTCGACCAGGGCGCTCACTTCAACTGCGTCGAGATTCTTAGTCTGCGCATTCGCATTCGATACGTTCAGCGCAGAAACAACGACAAGAACTCCAATCATTAAGAAGATGGATGGTATTTCGTTTCGATTCAAAAGAAGGTCTGCCATTCTCCGGGAGACTCTTATAGGATAAAGTCGCATATTTTTGTTTTCCTGCTGTGATCGTTCATCTGACAAGATTCTACAATCTTCGAGCTTGTAGTGTTCAAAATCAATTCCATTCGTGTGACATTTCTTTGTGCAAAGTCTACTTATGCGAGGCGTTCTTATAGAAAGGTGGCTTGATAACCTCACCGGTAAATCTTTTGCCGCGAATTTCTATATCCAGCGTTGTCCCAAGGCTGGCAAGTTCGAGCGGAACATAGGCCAGAGCGATTGGTTTTTGCAGTGAGGGCGAGAAAGCGCCGGATGTAACCCGGCCTATTTCGGTACCGTCCGAACCCAAAACCGGATATCCCTTTCTGGGCAGACAACGCTCGCCGAACACCAGCGCCACCAGCTTGCGCTCAATACCATTTTCCTTCTGATTCGCCAGGGACCGTTTGCCGATAAATTCGCCTGCTTTAAGTTTCACGATAAACCCGAGTCCGGCTTCCAGTGGAGTTGTCGAGCTGTCTATGTCATTTCCATAAAGCGCCATTTTCATTTCCAGGCGCAATGTGTCGCGCGCGCCAAGACCAATGTATGCCATCTCCACTTTGTCTCCAGCCGAGGTAACTTCATCCCAGACCCGCGCGGCCTCGGCGTTTTCGATATAAATCTCAAATCCATCCTCTCCCGTGTACCCGGTGCGGGAAACGAGAATCTGTTTGGGATCTTTTCCGATTGACATGTATGCGCACTTGTAATAGCCAATGGAGTCTAAATCAAAATCTGTTATTTGCGCCATGACTTTTTCAGAATTAGGTCCCTGTATAGCCAGAAGTCCAAACTCAGCGGATCTGTTTGATACATTCACTTCAGCTTCGAAATTTTCTGCCCGCTGATTTGTCAACCAGTCGAAATCCTTCTCGATATTCGCCGCATTGACCACCAGAAGGTATTTATCAGGGAGTCGATAGACCAGAAGATCATCGATAAAACAGCCGCTCTCGTTTAGTATGCCAGTGTAATGAATATTAAATTCTTCCAGCTTGGAAACATCATTGCACGTTACACTTTGCAAATATTCCAAGGCTTTGGCTCCGGAAATTTCTATCTCACCCATATGCGAGAGATCAAACAAACCAACATTTTTTCTGACCGCAAGGTGTTCTTCTGTCATACTGGAATACTGGATAGGCATTTCATATCCGGCGAAAGGAACCATCTTCGCTCCCAGAGCGCGATGAAAACTGTCAAATGGAGTTTTTTTCAAAGTACGAACATTCTATTGCAGCGGCTCTTCGCTCCCAACCCGCAGCATTACAAATCTACAATATTGCAAAGCGACTATATTAAAAAGCAACCTCTTGAAAGCGCCTAAGTATCCATCTCAAGAAGAGCTTTGTTAAGTATTCCGCCTTTGAGATATATCTCTACATCAACCGAAGTGTCCAGCCGGGCTATAACTTCAAATTCAAAAGAGGTTCCGTCATTTCTGGATACCTGAACCAGAATTTTTTGTCCGGCTTTTATATCATTACTCAGGCCTATCAGGCTGAATTCTTCAGTTCCAGTCAGTTTATGTGACGCAATGCTTTCGCTATTCATAAACTGCAGCGGCAGAACTCCCATCCCGACCAGATTACTGCGGTGAATTCTTTCAAAGCTTTCCACGAGCACAGCTTTTACTCCCAGCAAAAGTGTCCCTTTGGCCGCCCAGTCGCGAGAAGAACCCGAGCCATATTCTTTTCCTCCGAGAACGATGAGCGAGACATTTTCTGTCTTGTATTTCATCGCGGCGGAATAGATGGTCATTTTTTCACCTGAAGGCTGATGGCAGGTGAAGCTTCCTTCAACTCCGGGTACCATCAGGTTCTTAATTCTAAGATTCCCGAAAGTTCCCCGAACCATAACCTGATCATTTCCTCGACGCGCGCCAAATGAATTGAAATCCTTCGGAGAGACCCCCAGTGATTGCAAATACTCACCGGCCGGGCTGTTCGCCTGGATAGCGCCTGCCGGGGAGATATGATCGGTAGTTAACGAATCTCCAAACACCGCCAACGCGCGCAAATTCCTGATGTCGTTTAAGGGTTCTATATCACGCGAGATATTGGCGAAAAACGGCGGCTCTTTGATATAAGTTGACTGTTCATTCCACTCATACAGAGCGCTTTTCGAGTCGGCTATTGCAAGCCAGCGCTCATTGCCGTCCCAAACGTTTGAATATTTAGCGGTAAACATCTCGCGTTGAACATGCGAATTGACAGTGTTGGTAATATCTTCATGTGACGGCCAGACGTCCTTTAGAAAAACAGGTTTGCCGTTGTCGTCTGTTCCCAGTGGCTCTGTTTCAAAATCGATGTCGATTCGCCCGGCCAGTCCGAACGCCACTACGAGCGGGGGGGACGCCAAATAACTGGCCTTCACCGCCTGATTAATTCTGCCTTCAAAGTTTCGATTACCACTTAGGGCCGAAGCGACAACCAGATTATCTTTTTCGATAGCCCTTGCGACATCTTCCGGCAATGGACCGCTATTTCCAATACAAGTAGTGCATCCATAGGCGACCACATAGTAGCCCAGCTTTTCCAGATACGGCAATAGTCCGGAGTGGGTCAGATATTCCGTGACCACCTTCGAACCCGGCGCAAGCGATGTTTTAACATGTGGCGCCGTTTTCAATCCGAGATCAACCGCCTTCTTTGCCAGAAGTCCGGCCGCGAGCATCACCGACGGATTGCTGGTATTGGTGCAACTTGTAATCGCGGCGATGACAATCGATCCATGAGTGAGCGCTCCATTGTTCGCTCGATTATTATCTTTCAAATCACTTTCCGTTAAGTCGAATCCACGTTCTGCGGCTGGCGCCATTAGTGACGTGTGAAAGGATTTTTTTAGTTCCTTAAGCGCAACCAGATCTTGTGGTCTTTTGGGCCCCGCCACTGATGGTTCAACCTCGCCCAAATCAATTTCCACAATGTCGCTGAACTCCGGGTCCGAAGTTTCGTCAGTTCGGAAAAGACCTTGTTCTTTGTAGTATCTCTCAACCAGATCAATATGCTCGGGAGAGCGTCCGGTTACATTCATATATCTGAGTGTTTCGTTATCAACCGGGAAATATCCTACCGTTGCGCCCTGCTCGGGTGACATATTGGAAATAGTGGCCCGATCCGCCAACGTCATCGTTGAGAGACCCTTACCGAAATATTCCACAAATGATCCAACCACACCCTTGTGGCGTAGTTTTTGGGTTATTATCAATACCAGATCCGTGGCTGTGGCTCCGTCGGGCAGAGCGCCGCTCAAACGCACTCCCACAACCGCGGGCGTTAGCATGAAAATCGGTAGGCCAAGCATGGCCGCTTCGGCTTCAATTCCGCCCACCCCCCAACCCAACACACCAAGCCCGTTTATCATGGGGGTATGCGAATCTGCGCCTACCAGAGTGTCAGGATAGGCCAGCGCTTGACCATCCTTCTCCGCTTCAAAAACCACGCAGGCCAGAAACTCCAGATTGACCTGATGTACGATTCCGGTAGCGGGTGGCGTAACCCGGAAATTATCGAATGAGCTCTGAGCCCATTTCAAAAACTCATAACGCTCCTGATTGCGCTCAAATTCTTTTTCGGCGTTGAATCGTAGCGCGTCTGCCTCGCCGAATCGATCCACCTGCACCGAATGATCAATTACCAAATCAACAGGTATTCTGGGTTTGATTTTAGTGGGGTCGCCGCCCAATTTTGCGAATGCGGAGCGCATTGCCGCAATGTCAACTATAGCCGGTACACCGGTATAATCCTGTAGCAAAACGCGTGCGGGAGCGAACGGAGTTTCAACTCTGTCCGTATCCTTGGCGGACCAGCCCGCCAGAGCGCGGACATGATCTTCGGTGATCGCTTTGTCATCGCAATTTCTCAATACCGATTCCAATAGAATCCGGATTGAATAAGGAAGGCGCGAAATTGCGCCAAGTCCCTGATCCTCCAGCTTTGAAAGCCGGTAGAATTTTCGTGGGCCTTTGCTTGAGCGTATTTCGCCTAAAGTGTCAAATTTATTGTGGATCATAGCTGGTTTTTGCGCTCAGTTCTGAGCTCCTCTTTTTGCCTCCCTTTCCTCTAGTTTGCGTCTGAGTAGAATAGTGATAAGACTCAAACACTTACATTTAAGATTCTAAGCGAATTGGGTCAGGAAATCAATTTCCGCCCTAATCTGGTACAGCGCTCCCCGATAGATTATACTTCGCCCCTATGACTGATCCGCGTGAATTTGAAAAGATTGTCAGGGAGCGTTTTCCCGAAGGGCGACTGACATCTCAGAAGGGAATAGCCACTTTTCATCCCGAAAGCGGCCCCGAGGCCGCCGATTTGATTCGTCTGGCTAATCAGAAGGGTCAGAAACTGTTCATAACAGGTTTTGGAAACAATATAGACCCGCATGACAAGCGTTTCGCCAGTCTCGTCGTAATTCGCTCCGATCGTCTAAACTACATCAAAGAGCCGGAGAGGCTGAAAGTTGTAGTCGGCTCGGGATTTCCGCTGAGAGAGATAAACAAATATCTAAAAAGTTTTGAGCTTTACCTGCCGCTGGGAGATCTGCCATATGTCGGCTCGGTGGGTGGGGCGCTGGCGGTTGGCCTGACCGCCGACCGGGATGACGATGAGAGCGGCGCTGCCACAGCTCTTCCCATAAGTCGTTTTACCCTCGCGCTAAAAGTCGCCACGCCCACAGGAGAGTTGAAGACCTATGGGACCACCTATGAAAAAGACCCCTCCGGCGAGAACTTCGCCCGTGCCCTCACTCCATCCTGGGGACTTTTCGGATTCATCGAGTCCGCGACTCTTAGAGTAATTCCGCTCTCCGCCAGAGAGGAGTATCCCAACTTACGCCAGCGCGAAGTAAGTCATTCTGCATTTCTGCACACAACTTTCCCGAAAGCTAAATTTTCAATTATAGCGGACAAGGAAAAGGCGCAATCAAAAAAAGAGGCGGATTTCTCCAGTTATATGGCTAAGATTCGCGCCAAACTCGATCCCAATGAGATATTCCCAATTGTTAACGCTTCTCCGGCTTTTTCAAAACTCAAGAAAACCTGATTCCGACTGGAATATACCCTAGGATAAACAATTCTCAGCCCCATCCGATAATCCACCTATGAGCAAATCTGATTCATCAGGCAAAAAATCAATCGCGTTTCAGGGAGAGCATGGCGCCCATTCGGAGGCCGCCGCGCGGCAACGTTTTGGCCCCGACGCGGTCACTATTCCTTGCGAAGAATTCGCGGATATTTATAAAGCAGTCTCAGAAGGGAAGGCTACACATGGCGTTGTTCCTATCGAGAACTCGCTGGTAGGTTCGATTCACCGCAACTATGACTTACTCCTTGAATGGGAACTGCCGGTGGTCGGCGAAATTAACTATCTGGTAAGCCACGCCCTGTTGGGACGCAAGGGAACATCACTTGACAGCATAAACAAAGTTTACTC
>JACZUZ010000225.1 GCA_022572905.1 Candidatus Zixiibacteriota bacterium
ATTTTGCAAGTTCGTGATCGGGGGCCAAGGTGTCTTTGATAGAGCGGACTATCATTAGCTCATTGTTTTCTCTCTGCGCTTGTTCTGTTCCCGGCCAAAATTCGAATGTTCCGACCCAGCCATCATACCAGGTTGAGACCAATGTGTCGCGATCAACAATTGCGCCAACCCAGAGATAAGAGCCTCCATTGAAGACCAGCAGATTAAGCCTGCCGACATCATGCCGCGCAGTTTCGAAGAAAGGCTGATCATTTGCGATTGTCTTATACGCGTGTGAGCTTGTCGAATCGTATAGTTGTTGCGGATAAAAAAGTCGTCTGGCATGAATGGATGGACACAAAAGCAGGACGAGAACAATCACAACTCTCACTTTTGGGTTCACTATGGCGCCGAGTCTAAAGTTCATTTTGTCGTCTCAATCACAACAGGAAGCCGGAGAGAGAAGATGAATATTCTTGCGGAATAAAGCTGACAAGCGCCAGTCACTCTAATATCCGCGGGCGGTTAAGAGCCAAACTAGCTTTTGTGGCTTAAACTGTCAAGTTTGAGAGGGCCGGTGTGGACCGGACGTTCGTCCGGGTCTCATACAATGAGCAGCGTGTAGTTGTAAATAGATAAACTTAAGAATGGGGAGCGATACCATCTTGAATGGCAAGCGCTTTTTCAAGTTCGGACCTGAAGGCGGCGTAGCGGAGTGGACCCATATGACGGAACAGTTCCTTTCCATCGCGGTCATAAATAATAGTCGTGGGGAAACCCCGTATGTTTCCATACATTTTAATCGTGCGTACATCGCCAATTACCTGCGGCCAGGTGAAGCGTTGCGGTTGACAGTATGATAAAACCTGTTGCGGCGTGTTGCGAAGAGAAATACCAATTATCTCAACCCCGAGGTCTTTGTATTCATCATAGATTCTGCGGAATTCAGGCATTTCCACTCGGCACGGCGCGCACCATGTGCCCCAGAAATTAATCGCCACCGGACCTTTGCCAAGAAAATCGGTGAACTGAACATCTTCTCCCGCGATATTTTTCAGTTGGAAATTTGGGCCTGTATATTTCGCCGGGTCAAACTTGTAACCGTCGTCCTTTGTTTCCGCTGTGCCGCATCCGTTGGTTGAAAACGCCAAGAACGCTAAAAGCACAAACGCCCCTGCGAAATGACCGGGGCGTTTATGTGTACTATTATTTGTACTGGGTTTTTTCCGGGAAGATTGCATTTACTTGGACTGATCGGGCGAGTCCTCGGAAACTTCGATCTTATTCTCGTACTTGCGGTCTTTCACAAAATTCAAGAGCCCGAGAAACTGCGCAGGAGGTTGATATCCCGGCTGTGCGCCGATTTTCTGACCATCTGATTCCAGAAACCAGAATGTGGGGTATCCACGAACACCGTATTCTTTCTTGGTCAGATTGCGTTCAGTGGTTATAAAGCCTTCAAGGTTAATCTTGCGTCTTGAGTCGCCATCAATTCGAACGGGAATAAAATCATTGTTGATCAGGTCTATAACCTTGCTGTTCGTGAATGTCTCTCTGTCCATCTTCTTACAATATCCGCACCATGCGGTCGAAAAGTCGATAACTATGTGTTTGCCAGATTCCTCGGCGGCTTTGAGACCTTCCTCATAGGTGAGCCATTCGATAACTTTACTCTTGGCCACAGTTGATTTTGAAGCGGAAGATTTTGCCGTAGTATTGGTTTTGGCTTTCGCCGTAGAGCTTTTTTCGGTCTTGGCTTTGACTTCCTCTCCGGCAGAGATAGTCTGAACACCCACAAAAATAACGAGTGACAGAATAGATAGGATAAGGAGCATTCGATTTATCTTAGCGCTCTTGGTCTTGGTGGCTTTCATATTGGCTTTCATTTTTCCATCTTCTGTAGTTTGTAATCGGTCCTTCTCAGGCGTTCTTCGCGTCGAGTCTTACTCAAGAAGATTAAACCGCGAACAACTATCCTTCGTTCCTGCAAATAACGAACCAAATCGGGAATTGTCAACAGAAATTGTGTCTTTACGTTGGCGTTCATGGGCTTAGCTAGTTAAGCCGTGGCGCCAGAAATACTTCATTTTCTCCCAATATATGCCGTAATTCCCTCAGCGCTTCCTCTTTGGGGTTAACCCTGAATTTTCCACAGCGAATAAGCGCTTGAGATTCTTCTGTTCCATACGATAAATAGACCGGAGTTGTTCCCTTTTGCCCCCCTAGAAAGTTCAGGGCCCGATCTACTCTTTCGTCGGTAATATCCTGGTTCAGCTTTAAAATAAGCGAACACTCAAATCTTTCGGCCAGCCTGCTCAGCGCAACTACTTCATTGACAAGGACTTTCGGGGACTCGCCCTCTCTTGTGGAGAGCCGCCCGATTGCCATAATCAGAGAACCTTCAGTAATCAGGCCACTGGCTCTCTCATAGCAATCTGAGAAGCAAATAAGTTCAACCGAGCCTGAAAAATCTTCGGCTGTTACAAAAGCCATCCGGTTGCCTCGCTTGTCATTGAGGAGTTTCACGGCCGTAATACTGCCTGCGATTCGAGTTTCGGAGCCGTCGCGAAGCTCAGAAAGGCTCGAGGCGGGAGTTGCCCCGAAGCTCTTGATTTCCCGCCTGTATTGATCGAGAGGATGCCCCGACAGATAGAATCCCAGGGCGTCCTTTTCCAGCGACAGCGTTTTTGTAGCAGTAAATGGCTCCGCATTGGCCAGGGTTAGATCGGCGCGGTCGCTCGGGCCGTTTTCGCCCGCGAAGAGATCGTGAGACTGTGACTTTTGCTGAATTCGCGATCCGAACTCAAGCGCCTTCTGGACAGTTTCTTGTTTCTGCGCCCTTGTGCCGGGCAGGCTGTCCAGAGCTCCTGAGAGAATCAGCGATTCCAGCGCGCGGCGATTAACAGACTTTATATTCACGCGGCTCACAAAATCGCCCATGCTTGCAAATTCTCCATCCGTTTCGCGAGCGGAGACAATTGCCTTAACACAGCCTTCTCCCACATTCTTGATCGCCAACATTCCAAAACGAATTTTCCCATCCGAAACGGCGAACTCCAAATTGGATTTGTTTACATCGGGTGGGAGAATTTCGATTTTCGATCTGCGCAGTTCTTCCATAAGTATATAGATTCTGTCAGTTGAATCGATTTCAGATGTCATTGTCGCCGCAAAAAATTCTAAGGGGTGATGGACTTTTAGATACGCTGTCTGGTATGCCAGGTATCCATAGCAAGCGGAGTGCGCGCGATTAAAACCGTAACGTGCGAATGTCTCGATTTGATCAAATACTGTAGTGGCGGTTTTCTTATCTATTTTGTTTTTGAGACACCCTTCTATGAACCCTTTTTCCTGTTCGGCCATGAGCTTTGAATCTTTTTTGCCCATAGCCTTGCGCAGTATGTCTGCCGAGCCCATTGAATATCCCGCCAGAGAGTTGGCGATTCTGAGAACCTGCTCCTGAAAAACAATCACGCCATAGGTTGACTTCAAAATTTCTTCCAGCAACGGATGCGCGTAGGAGACATCCTTGGCCTTTCTTTTGCAATCGATATAGACGTTGATCATTCCCGAATCAAGCGGTCCCGGGCGATATAGCGCGTTCATTGCGATCAGGTCTTCCAGGCTTTCGGGATTGAGTTTGCGCAGATAGTCCCGCATACCCGGCGACTCAAATTGGAAAACGCCAACTGTTTCGCCGCGCGAAAACATTCGATACACAGCAGGATCATCGAGCGGGATTGAATCTATATCAAACTTCTCGCCGGTCTTGCGCGCAATCATTTTGACAGTGTCATCGATTACAGTCAATGTGCGCAGTCCGAGAAAATCCATTTTCAAAAGCCCGATACTCTCGACACGTTTCATGTCGAACTGCGTTGTGATTTCGCCATTGGAGCCGGAAAATAGAGGTACAAAATCCGTCAGCGCCGAAGGTGCGATAACAACTCCGGCGGCGTGAGTTGAGGCATGGCGGGTCAGTCCTTCGAGTCTCTTGGCGTAATCAAGTAATTTGGCGACTCGCTCGTCTGCGTCGGCTAGCTTTTGTATATCGGGATTCTCTTTGAGCGCACGTTTGAGTGTCATGTCCACGGCGAATGGTATCATCTTGGCGATTCTGTCCACTTCGCTATAGGGAATGGAGAGCACCCGGCCCACATCGCGAATAACTCCGCGTGCGGCCATTGTGCCGAAAGTTATAATCTGCGCAACATTGTCCTTACCGTATTTCTCGATAACATATTCGATAATTTTATCGCGGCCGCGATCAGCGAAATCGATATCAATATCAGGCATCGACACCCGTTCGGGATTGAGAAAACGCTCGAAGAGAAGATCATATTGAAGGGGGTCCACATCGGTGATTCTCATGGCGTAGGAGACCAAAGATCCGGCCACCGATCCTCGGCCCGGACCCACCGGAATCTGATTTTCTCGAGCGTAGCGAATGAAGTCCCATACGATCAGAAAATAGCCGGAAAATTGCATCTTCTTGATGATTTCCACTTCCTGCGACAAGCGCTTCTCATACTGAGAGAGTGGGTAGCGCAATTCCCCAAGATTCTCTTTTTCCTTG
>JACZUZ010000226.1 GCA_022572905.1 Candidatus Zixiibacteriota bacterium
AGATGTCAACTGACTGGTAGCGCGTCGCGCAGTTGTTAGATAGAAGTTTTGCGAGCATTTCTTTGACCGCCGAGGGGACGCTTAATTTGATTTCGTCGAACTGTAGCTCTCCATTTTTGTCGTAAGACATCATTCGTCCCAACATCATCTGATGAAGGACAACTCCCAGCGAATAGATATCGCCGCGCATCGATGAGCCCTTCTCCGGTGGGGCGTACCAGTTCTTTGTGGTCTCATAGTGAGAGGGCATACCGAAATCAGACAGCTTTACAGTTTCGTTTTCGTCGAAGAGAATATTCGACGGGCGCAAATTCCCGTGCACAATTCCCATTTTGTGCGCTACGGATAATCCTGAGGCGATTTGTTCGCCAACCCCAAATACTTCATCCCACTTGTATTTTCTGATCAATCTGTCAGCCAGCGAACCACCGGGAGCGTACTCACTGACAATTACTGTTTTGCGCGAGTCACCACCGGCGCCCAAAATATTCACAATATTTTCGTGTTCAATTTCGGCCAAAAGCTTCGCTTCTTTAAGTCCGGCGCCATCTTTGGTATGACTCTTGATAACATAAAGCTTATTGGTCTTTACACCTTCAACCAGATAAGTTGACCCATATTTTGTTTCGCGTATAGTGTCCAGGAAATTGCACCGGCCTAAAATATCCTCAACACTGACAATGGCTCCGGATGTGGGATCGCGGCGTTTTTTTGTCTGTGAGGACATAACTTCGAGCAATGCGTCCTTTAGACTAACGGCGGTTTGGTATCTATCCGATGATTCTCGGGCCAGACATTTTCTTATGATTTCATCAAACTTGCGGGGGATCTTTCCGTTCAACTCAGACGGCATTTTGAAATCACCGAGCGGCTTTTCTCCGACCAGAATCTCATAAATCATAACACCAATCGCATAGATATCCGTCGTGCTGTTTACTTTGCCGCTTGAGAGTTTTTGCTCTGGCGACATATACGCCATTGTTCCCATGATAATTCCGGTGGCGGTCATTTCCTCCTCCGGCGCATTGACAATCTGTGCGATCCCAAAATCGGCTACTTTTGCGTTACCGTGAATATCTATTAATATATTGGCTGGTTTTATGTCTCTATGAATAACGCCATTCTTGTGCGCGTAATCCAATCCCTTCAGTACCATAACGACAATTTCTAACTTTGTCAGGAGCGAAACCTCCTTGGAAGCCATCACCTCTTTGAAAGAAGCGCCTTCGATATATTCCATGACGAAGTAGTATCGTCCCTGCGCAAACCCACGATCAATAACTTGTACTATATTCGGATGATTTAAACGCGCAACAGTTTTGGACTCGCGATCGAATCGTCGGACGATATCGGGATCGCTACTTAGTTTGGATGAGAGGATTTTGACGGCGACTTCACGATTGAGTCTGTTCTGAATAGCTTTGAATATTTCGGCGATTCCTCCTTGCCCAATTTTGGAAATGAGCTTGTACTCACCGAGTGTTGGAGCGTCCCTCAACGCGGAGGAAGTATCTTCAACTCTTGTCATTTCATCGCTTGCGGCGCTATTGCCACCGGACAAGACCTCCTGGCAAGAGTTTTCTACTAAGCTTGAGCGGACTATTTCAGACACTTTATCTCTGCAACTATAAGATTGGATTCTTTGTCTCCCGTCGCGAACAGAAACAGCCGAATTACGACCTGGGAAGACTATCGCATATCATTCGATATTTCGGCCTTTAACTGTAAAGTTTAACGAAATACTAGAGAGGAATATCTAAATAGAAAAACGCCTTCCATTCCTATTCTGAGGATGCGTTTCGAAACGGGGGACGTTTGGAGTTTGTGTTTAGTATTGAAACGCTGGAACCGAAGATTAGTTCTGCAATTTCAAGAAATGGCGCTTCAAGAATATTGCTTCAAGAATGCTATTTCAAGAGCAGCATTTTCCGTGTAAGAGAACCGGACTCGGACCTGATTTTGTAAAAGTAAATCCCAGACGGGTAATTTCCGGCCTGCCATTCAACTTCATGGTTACCTGCCGGGAGAGTTCCGCTACTGAGGATTTCGATTTTTTGTCCAAGGACATTGAAAATCTCAAGAGAAACATCCTGGCGATATGGCAGAGTAAATGTGATCTTTGTGCTCGGATTGAATGGATTTGGATAGTTTTGCGATAGAGTGAATGTATTTGGTAGAGTGGCTCCCGGGTCTTCGTCCTCAACTGCGGTCGAAAGAATTGTGACCTGACCGGGTTTAAAGACGGCAGGAAGGTATAGCTGCGCTCCACTGGGATCTGAGAATTCGATCCTCCGGAGAGCCGTAATTACATTACCATCAATCAGGCCAATTGTGTCAATTGTGTTAAGAGAATCAATCACGATCTGCTGTTGAACTGCCGAGGGAGAAATCGTGAACCAAATAGTAAACAAAAGCCCGCTATCGACGCTTACAGACGGAAGATTACTCACAAAAGGCGGAAGTATTAGTATCTGCACTAGCTGTGAATCCGGATTGGCGCCCATACTAAGTGACATCGCAGGGTCCAGCATGGAACCTTCCATGCTAACGGAATCCGGGACTATATCTGAGGAATTGTACTTCAGGGGAATCGAACCGGCGGAAAATGCGCTGTCATTGCCTTCCAAATATATCGGGATAGCAATCTTATCGCCGGGCGACGCTCCGACTGATCCTACTGTTATCCGTCCGGCGTATGAGAAAGCCTCCTCCGGGGCCGAAAGCGCAAGTATGAAAAAGATTGCAAAGAAAACTGGAATTTTTCGAGAACTATTCATCATTAACCCTCACTCTATTCGGCGAGCTAGACCGTTGCGAAACAACAATATACTTCGGGAACGCTCTTAGGGCAATCCGGAGTACACTATATATACAACGGGCGGGCTGGCCAGGTTCACTCCCTATTCAGCAAATACAGCGCCTTTGGGTTGGAAAGGTGAGATTTGACCTCTAACGCGGATGGGGAAAACGGCCGAATATCAACTCAAGGACAATAGCTGATTCAAGCTTTGGGAGAGTTTTGGTACTCTTGTTCGGTGGATTAGGGGAACAGAATTCGGGGAATTGAGCGAAACGTCAGGGCTCCATCCTGGAACAATTAGGGTGATGTTCTGCGCCAATCGGGCTTAATATTTACAAACAGGGTCTTGTAGTCGCGCCAGACAAAAAATACGACTTCAGAGGATTTGTTTGAGACTATTTCTTCCATGGAAGATTCAACGTCGTCCACATCGGAGATTTCCCTGCTATTTATCAATTGAATAATATCACCGGGCTCAAGCCCACCCATTTCAGTCCAACCGCCGGAACCGACTTCGGTGACCCAGATTCCTGAGAAAGTTTCCTGATCCAGATTGAAGGCGATAAAGTCGCTGAAAACCAAGTCGCGGACTCTGAAATCAAATTCTTCGTTCCTGTAGGTATCCGCTTCACCGGAAGATAATGGGGCCGGGGCCAAGCGGACGTGTAATTCAATTTTCTCGAATCGATCACCTTTTTTCCTCAAAACTCCAAGCCTGGCCTCAGCGTTTGGCCCCAGCTCGGCAATGGCCCTCCCAAATATCCGCAGGTTCTCTTCCTTCTCTACATTGACCGGCTCGGAATTTATTGATGTGATTATGTCACCGACTTTCGTTCCGGCCTGCATGGCTGGTGAATTACGCACGACTTCATTTATTATCACTCCGCCGTCGGTCTCCAGTCCCCAGTACTCAGCCAGATCGGCGCTCAGGGCCTGATAAGACACTCCCAGCCAGCCGCGCCTTTCGGCGCCACGCTTCGGAGGGTTCTCAATAAGTTTTTCAATTCTATCGGCTGTGAGAATACCCAAAAGAGAGTATCGTCCGCCAGAGCCCATAGAACTCAAGAAAGATTGCGGATCAAATATGTCGCCTCGCGCTGAGAGATTGGCCGCTCTTCCCAGCACACCGACAGCGGCGCCGGTTGTATCATAAAGCGGGGCGAACAATTGCCCTTCGGAAAAACCTACCAGAAGCGGGAAGCGCTCCGGCTTTTCAAGTAGCGCTGAAACCATACCAATATCCGCCGCCAGACTTGGACTCACGTGCTCGGGTAGCGGGAAAAAGAGCGCCATCCAGTCGCCGATTTTGAACGCTGGTTGTTTTTCGAATCTGATATGATCCGACTTCCAACTATCGGTTTTTCTAACTTTGCAAAAACCAATCCCGCTGTATCTGTCGCTTCCGAGCCATTCCGCATCAAACTCTTTGCCATTCAACGTTGAGACCTTGATTGAGAGGACATCGCTATTGGAGCTACCCCCATAAAAAGCGGCCATTCCACCGCCATACTCAACCAGAGAGGAATTGAACATAACCAATCCGTCATCAGTTAGAACCGTTCCCAGACCGCGTGATTTTGCTTCATGCGTTTCCGAGCCAAGCGAAATGGCTACTTTTGCGTTAATAACGACGGTATATTTCTCCACTTTCGGTAGCAGAAGATCAAAGTCAAAATTTTGACCCGGAGCGAGCGCCGGACAAAGCGACAAGAGAAACGCCACAAATAAGCCCCTGGCGAGATTGATACCATA
>JACZUZ010000227.1 GCA_022572905.1 Candidatus Zixiibacteriota bacterium
TGCGGACGAATATTCCCTGGGCGGCGTTTTGCTTTCCGGCTGGCAGCTGTCAGGGGGAATGTATCACCGGAGCGGGAAGTGGGAGTATGGCGCAAAGCTCGGCTATCGCCTGGCCCACGGAAACCAGACAGGAAATTCGAAAACCCAGCAGGCGCGAGCGCTTTCTGTTTCACCTGAAATAAACTATAGCCTGCCGGGAAAAGGTCGCGCGAGTTTGAAGACTGATTTTTATTATCAGACCTTTTCGAGCGAACTTTCGAGTACGTCATTCGCGTTCTATTTAACTGACAATCGCTTCGGACGACGCGGGTTGATTCTTAATTTGAACGCGAACTATGGTGTCACAAGCCAGACACGTTTTCAGCTAGGACTTAGCGGACGATTCTCGGACACGAGACGATCCAGGATTTTTGGAAAAATGGAGCTAATCGCACAGCTATGAAATCAACATCGTATCCCACAGCATTAAAGCGCGGCTTGATCGTGGGACTTGAATTACAAACGCTCTTCCTGCTGTTTAGCGTTATAGTAATATCCCCCGTTGTGTCAGCGGACGATGGCGTTTCTAAAGGGGAACCGTTCACCAAAAAAGTATCAGAAAATTCTGATCCGATCATGCTTGAGTTTGACGGTACAGCTAGCCGCGAAGAGGTTGAAGGAAGAATTGAAAAAACTCTCGACAGCCTCCGCGAATTGGGACGCTACTACGTCACGGCCACTCTAAAGTCATCGCTGAAGGTCGGCGAGGATGTTCGTTATCGCTATTTGATTGAGCCGGGTCCGCAAGTTGCGATTGAGAAACTTGAATTTAATGGAGCGAATAGAACAAACCATAAGTTGCTTAATGATTTGGCGAATATCAAACGCGGCGCCCTTCTCTCTCCAGCAGCTCTGACAAGAGCCAGCGAGGCTCTATCGCGCTATGATTTCATTTCTGTTCGCGGAGATCCACAAGCGTTTGCAAACGACAATCTTGCCAGCGCTACAGTGCGCTTTCTCATGCGTGAAGAGCCAACCTTCAAAGCCGACGGCGCTTTTGGTTATGATCCTTCCGGCGAGGGAAGTTTCGTTGGCAGTTTAAACCTGGGATTAACGAATTTTCTGGGTGGTGGAAGAAGAGCGCTTCTGGAGATTGACCGCCGCAATCGCGAACGGAGTTCAGTCTCGATAACATACATTCAGCCTACGACATGGCTGGGCGTCGGAACCAGCTCGATTCGAATTCATACTCGCGATTTTAGCTCAGAATTTTACGAGTTTGGTTTCGCTATGTCTTTGAACAAATATCTCAGCCCTGTGTTATCTTTCGAAACTAATGTGAGTTTCAAAAACACTCAACCCGCCTTGTCGGAAAGAGCTCCGTATAACTCGTATACATTCGGCTTCGTGGGAGAATACAAACACCGAGATTCCCGCTCTTTAGGTAGGCAACCCCGCGGAAATAGCGCTCTTTTGCGTTGGTCGGCGTCGTATGTCAGGAGAGAAGCAACGCGGAACACGAACAGCGCTTCAATCTCCGATATAGAGACCAGCGCTACCCAATCGGAGTCGTCTAATGATCTGAGATTGAGCGCAGAGTTCAGGAAACGAAAGACCATCGGGGCATCGCTGTCCGTCGTCACCTCAATCGCAATCGCGCAAATATTGTCTGAGAATAAATCTCTACCACTGGCGGAAAAATATCTTGTAGGGGGATCAAATTATCTGCGTGGCTACCGGGCGAATCAGTTTGCGGTTGAAAAATTCGCCGCTGTAAGCGCGCAACCGGAAATATTGTTGGGTGAAGGCGCTGTTTATCCATTCATTGATTACGCCCTCTTGTATGATTCGGGGGCGAAAAGCGAGAAATTCGGTTACGGTATGGGTTTTCGCTTGAAGACTCAGGAACGATTCTTAACTCTGGAACTAGGCTGGGGGGAGAGATTTTCTTTCGACGACGCCTGGCTGACGATTCAATTACACGACTATTTCTCCAATTAGGGCATCAGGTTAGTTCGGCTATCTTCTCAACATAAAGTTCCTCATTCACGCGAATCATATTGACTCCAGAGCTTGACCTGCCGTATTTTGTATGTCGTGAATTACCTTCTTGCGGCATTTCGGCTAATACGTCTGCCAAACTGCCTGATGGTAGGAGTTGCGGTTCTTCTGGGCGCATATCTACAGACTCTCACTCCACAAAAGCCCGATATTTATTTGATAGCGCTAGCGGCGATGTTTCTGTGCGCGGCGGGCAACTCACTCAATGACAGGCTGGACATAGCGCCGGATAGAATAAACCATCCCGAGCGCCCGCTTCCTTCCGGAGACCTTTCATTGGCGAGCGCAAATATTATTACGCTCATATTTTCACTTTTGAGTCTGATCTGCAGTATCGCTCTGCCGTTTCGCGGAACGGTCATGATAATCGCCATGCTTGTGGCTTTGGTATCGTACAATTATTATCTCAAACGCATTCCAATTGTTGGCAATGTCATTGTGGCTCTACTGGGAGCTGTAGCGGTTGTCGCCGGAGCGCTTGTAGCCGGGGGAACGATCTGGAAACTGCCCGGAGTGTGGCTTCCTGCAGCGCTTGCTTTCTTTCTGCATTTCGCACGCGAAATGACGAAAGATATGCAAGACACCGACGGGGACCGCCTGGCCGGATATGCGACTATGCCAATTGCCGCAAATTCTAGAGTAACCTTAAACCTCGCGGCGGTGTCCATAGGTTTGATGGCGCTACTCTCTTTGGCGCCGGTCTATCTGAATTGGTATGGAAAGACATATACGTATCTGGTAATTCTTACTGTGGACATTCCTCTCTTAGTGGTATTGTACAGGTTATACCGCAATCAAAACGAAAGTTCTCTTCGGGTCGCCAATACTGTTTTCAAGCTTGGTCTCGGATTCGGACTTCTGGCGATATACATGGGCGGCGCGATGAACTAACATTTTCACTGGTAATCGTACTTTGCGCGGGAAAATCTGATAATATCCCGATAGCCAGTGGCTCCAAACTCAACTCCCCGTGGTATAACGATTTCGACGGCCTGGAGGCAAGTACCCTCCCTTTTCCGCGAATACTACCATCGTTATTTTCCTCTGGGCTTTGCGACAAGCTTGACAACGGGCCTGGAACAGACTTGACAACATTGTGCGCCCCAATATCTTAAGCGGCCGCGGGAGTTATTGGGCTGATCCGCCAGAAATTTCGCCAGAGAGTCTCATCGAATAGTCTTGCATGGTAGTCTTCCCAAACGCTGAACAGATAATGAAATTCACTAAAGTTACCCTCATCATCACCGTATTATTGGTTATTTCCTCAGTCGGTGTGACTCCTATTTCCGCTCAGCCGGAAATATCTGTCTCGGCGGAAGTTGACCGAACAGAAATGGCCTATGAAGAGACTGTGACTTTGACATATCTAATAGAATGGGAAGTGAATTCTCTGGATGGCTCGCGTTTGATGTTCACCAGCCCGCCTGATTTGGAAACCGACAAATTTCGAATCGGGAAAGTCTCAAGCAAAGTATCTCCTGGAACGCGGGACGGCAAAGCCATCGCAACTCGTCTCTTCAGGTATACGCTGATTCCAACTGGCTCAGGCGAGGGCATTATACATCCGACCGATCTTACATACATAATCGTGCCCGATTCAATACCCGGCGTTCTTCACACGCCGCGATTGACAGTCAGAATAGCGCAACCGATTCCGGTAATCCCTGAGTCGTCAATCAATATTTGGATTTGGATAATTGGCGCTCTCTTAGCTCTAGGCGGCGCGGGTGCGTTTTTGTGGTTGAAGATACGTGGGAAATCAAAGCCGGATGAAAACCTCGGTAAGAGCGAGAGAATTCAAGCTCTTCTGAGTGAACTCAAAGCTCAGGTAAGTCGCGACCGGGGAGATTTCTACACTCGACTATATGATTTGATCTGGGTGGCGATTAGTTCACGGTTTCAATTATCCGCCACCCGGGGCGATACCGACGCATGTGTTCGCGCAATTGATGAAAGTAATCTGGCCGATTCACAGAAAGCACGCTTATCGGAGTGGATAACCCGTGCGGCCCAGGAGAAATTTTCTCCGGCGCAGGGAACCCCGGGCGAAACATTGCGTCTTTATAACGAAATAGAGGTGTTCTTTGGCTCCGAATGGTCCGATTAACCAAATAGAAGTATCCGAAAACGCCGTCGCTCTAGATATATTCATAAGAAAATCCGATAAAATCTACCTCCTTGAGCGAATGCGGATATTGCGAAAACAGATATAGAGAAAATTGATAAAGAGATTACGGACATAGATGAAATAGCGATTCCTGGAAGAAGTGAAGACAAGAGAAAAAATTATCACATTGAATTGGTTGAAAGTAAAATAAGGAGATATCTAAATGGGTAAATATCCTCCTCAGAGATGTTTTGGATGGAGACATAATGAATTAAGACCATACCCTAAAGATAAAAAAGGGACAAGGTACTATCCAACTTCTGCATCCTATTTCAGGGCAAAACGAGAATTGACAGAACCAGGAAAGAAGATGGAGAAACCGTTTAGAATGACGGAAATAGGTA
>JACZUZ010000228.1 GCA_022572905.1 Candidatus Zixiibacteriota bacterium
GCATGCGCTTGGTGTCGATGTTCTCGGTGATCAGCGCTTGTATCTGAAGGAGAATGAAGAATACCAGATTCTGTTTTTCGAGGGACAACCTATTTCAATCGAATTACCCGCGTCTGTAATTTTGAAAATAGTCGAGTCGGAACCCGGTGTGAAAGGCGATTCGGTGTCTAACCTTACCAAAACAGCGAAGTTGGAAACCGGGGCGGAAATAAAAGTCCCACTATTTGTCGAAGAGGGCAATCATGTTAAGGTCGATACCCGCACCGGCGAATATATCGAGCGCGCAAGAGTATAGTCTTTAAGATTTAGTGCGGCGTGCGCCAACAAGCGCTGTGATAATGCCTATTGCGTCGATATCGATTGTGTTAATTCAAATTGGATCAATTCTGGTCGGACAATAATATTTGCGGCAAAAAGCGAAAGACCGACCCGGTGGCCTCGGGTCGGTCTCTCTTCGGACCAGATGAAGGAGGGGAAGAAATTACTCACTCAGTTGTGTCAGCGTCCAATTCTGTTCGCCTTCACTCTCTTACAATCACATTGGCCAATCATCTTTTTCAACCTCCGGAACATATTTAATTCTTCAAATATAAATTACATGTCCGGTGTTTGCCACTTAACCTACTTTTTCTCCGTTAACTTTTCCCGTAGTGGACCCGAAGTCACACTCCAGCGCGTACTTCACCAGCCCGATCCCAGGACAATACCAATATCTATTAACAGTTGAGGCGACGCCTGCGTTAATTATCTGGAGGCATCCACTAAGTATCTCTCCGTTTACTTCAATTCCATCTTCAGTTGAAGCCACGTAAAACGTCGATTGTCCCTTTGTCGGGAATGATGAGAAACTTATACCCCCATTAGTGGAGTCACTATCAAGAATATTGTTTTCATTCGCAGTCCCGCCGTCGTTGTTAACAGTGTTTGTATCAGGATCGATGGACGTATTAACCCAGCGATTCCAGCTGGCGCCGTACACGAAAGGCTCCTGAAGAATTATTTCCGCAACTTCATTTCCATCCTCGATGTGGTAAATAGCGCTGTCGTCCCAGTAAATTGCGCCGGATTCAGAGTTGTTGGAATCAGTGGTTTTGGTTACTGTCCATCGTATGCCTGGGAGTCCGTTTACCGTGGTAGCGCCCTGTCCAATATAAATTTCGCTTCCAATATCAGCGCCATTTTCATCCGTAATAGAGAATGTGGCTACGTAGCCTGTTGAAACGGGGAAATAAGTAAGCGCTCCAACCGCTTTCGAAGAATCCTGGGCGCTCACAATTACATTATCAGTTGACGAGCAACTGAATATCGCCAGGGACGCGATAATTAGCGATAATGCCACAAAGCGACTCAAAAACGAATTCTCTCTCCTCGTATTTTCTTTCATTGACCTACTGACGCAGATCAACTGATTGCCCATATTCGTTGTGATTCGTGATTTCATTTTCCCTCCTTAAAAAGAAACTTCTGCCACTTCAATCGATTTCTCACATTCGTTCGTTTTGAATTGAAACAAAGACTGTGCCGAGATATGGTGGCATCGCCTAAGCCGCAGAGTGGCAACCTATTAGGACGATCTTTATTGGGTGTGAAGTTATATAATCTTTACCAGAGTATGGGAAGAATCCCATCAGACAGGGCAAAAGCGCGAGACTATGCGACTTCTATCAAGAGGGGGCGCAGAGAGGTCGATATCATTAAGACAGAAACTGACTTAGCGGGACTAAACATGGACACGAATATGACATTACAGGTCACTTTTGCGATTACTTCAATCGCCATTTTCGGAGCGCTCTTTATAGCAGTGCAGACAATCTCGAAAAGGCGCGACGGAGTTGACAGCAAGATCTACCTGAAAATTAGACTCGGACTGGTTCTTTTCGCGATGGGGTTCGCCTTGCAGGCGGCGGGATCGCTTGGCGCCGCCGGGTACGGGTGGCCAAGTCGCTATGGGTCGCTTGTAGCGTTTGTCGAATTCCTCGCTATTTGTGTTGGCCTTTGGTTTCTCTTGCGAGGAGTTTCCGACTGGATATATCAATCCGGCAAGCGAGTTCGGCAGGATGCGAGAGCTCGGCTTCGTTTTGAAGTAAAATCGCGCTTTAAGAGTTACACCGAGTCCCCGATCGCTGCCAAGTCTGGTGTGTCCGCAGGATCAAGAAGTACGACTATCTCTAACGATCTGCTGGGGTCGATTCCCGGGTGGCGGCAAAGCGCAGAGCGATTACTGGAAAGAGTAATCAATACCCAAGGTGTAAAAAGTTCCGCTCTTGTCATTACTTCGAAGAGAAACGCAATGCCAAACGAACTGCCGATGCTGGTCACTCGAGGAATTCCATCAGTAACTGCCCGCTGGGTTCTTGATCAAGTTCGCTCAAATGGAACTAAAGCGCTAGCTAATATGAACGCTTTTCAAACGACTCTTAGAGCTTCAATTGGACAAGGCGGCTCTGTGTATCTTGCAATTTGCTCCGATACGGGCCAGCCACTGGAAGAGGCCGCGAGAGGTTATTTTGAGACACTTCTTGGAAACTATGTGATGGCGCGAAAACTAAACGCGTTGGACAGGACTCTCGCCCATGAATTGAAAGTTAACAAAGTCACAGCGAATTATGCGCGCAATTCGGCGATACAGCTAAGCAGAGGGAATCGTTATAATAGTAATCACAGCCTCAGAACATTTTTCACAGATTCGTTGAGCGCCCTCGCGGATCTACTGCCATTTGACACTTTTACATTGGAAACGGCCGACTCCACCTTCCAGCGCGTGATAACAATGACCCGCGAGACACACGGAGAGCGCGATAGAATTGCGATAATACCAATGTCGTCTTCCCCAACGCTTCACGAAAAATACATGAGTCAGGAGCATACTGATGCGGTGATAAGTGACACGAGTAATCGGACAAGCGACCCAGTCTGGAAGAAACTCTTTGAAATGGGAGTGCGCAGTGTTTTGAGTCTTTCATTACCAACCGGGGCGGATGGCAAGATGTTTATTCACATTGGGAAAAAGGAGTCGGGATTCTTTACGTCTCATCACATGGATACAGCGCGGAAATTACATTCACATTTCCTGTCAAGAGCGCAATTCGTCACAGTCCCGGAATCCGATGCAAGTGTTGAGCCCTCCGCGATAGAGACTCGTAGAAAAATGGCGCGGTCCATTTCCGGGGAGCGTAGCGAAGCCGCGATCGGCAGTTATACGAATCGCGCATACTCCATCTCGGGCGCGGTCAGCGAATAAGAAAGCTATACCGGCTGATTTGTATGAGTAGTTATCTGATATCAAGACCTCACCTATGCCAAATACAAAAAATAATATTCCAGGTTACTTCACTACTTCTCCCAAAACCGAGAACTTTATCAGACTGCTTATTAGTTCTTCGAATGAGAAGTTTAATGGCGCTCTTCAGATTCTCGATATTGTCACCCAGCAAGTAGCGGAAAGAGTCGGGGCTCCGTTTTGCGCAATATTGTATCGGCGTTCGGATGATTCCTGCCACAGGTTCATTTCTATTGAAGATATGTTTGGAATACAATCCGAAAAGCTTCCGAAGATTGAAAAGTTTGTTGAAGACAATTTCGGAAATGAAACAAGCCAGCTCTGTGGAAGATATCTTGAATTAAATGACTCGGAAATCGTGTCGCGCAAATTGTTGGACTTCGCTTTAGCCAAGGGTCTGACCCAGGCGTTTTGCTATAAATTCGAATTGAATCCGCACGAAAGTGTCTTGATTTTATGCTTCCTGGACAACAAAGAGCGCACAATAATCCGTTCGGCTTTACGAGTTTGTGAGTTTGGGGCGCAACAATTGCGAGTTGCTTTTAACTTTGTAAAACTCGAGACAAAACAAATCGGCCAGGGAGCGTTTGTTAGCGGAGTAATGAAACTTTCGAGTGTTGATTTCGCTGGTCGAAATGACGCGGAGATTTTGGCCAGTTTACGTGAATGTGTTCTGAGTTTTCCGATAGTCGGGAGGGTGGAGCATATTTGCTTGCGGGAGAATCCCGAAGAATTCGCAGAGATTCAGCTGGAGTTTGTAGAATCTCAAAACCTCAGCCCAGATAAAAAAGCGAAGAACGTTGGAACCGATGACGCACCCTGCATTGTCCGGGACACTGGAGAGGTGGTTGCGGCGCTCGGAGATTGTCATAATTATTCATGTTACTTCATAATTTTTCCGGTTTCCGGGCAATCGTTCAGCGAACATGACATTCAACTCCTGGAGTTGTTCGCCACTCATATCTCTGTTGTGATCGCCAATCACGCTCATGTCTTGCAGGAGCGCAAAATCAATGAGGACCTACGCGCGTCCCAGATTCGCCTGATGGAGGCGGAGGCGATGGCGGCGCTGGGCGATATGGCCAGCGGCGTGGCGCACGAGTTCAACAATATCCTAGGTGGGATTACCGGGCGCCTCGAAATACTTAAGCACTCTCACAGTGAGCCGCGTCTGTTAAGCGCACTAGATAAGATGGCCACGCTTGCGACGCGCGGCGCA
>JACZUZ010000229.1 GCA_022572905.1 Candidatus Zixiibacteriota bacterium
GGATTTAAAGACGATAAAAATTGATCGATTGAAACTAGTCCGAGTTAAGGCAAGTTGAAGTAAAAAGTTTTTGTATGAGATGATTTCCCCTTAGGCCGGACTGCTGGGGAATGCACAGGACCGGTTTCAAGTTTATTGGTGACAGCGAAAGGCCATGATTTTGGCGCTGTTAGGAGCAATTACTTTGGGAAACAAGAAAATTCTTGACCTTCCTGAGATATTGTTGCATATTCAACTTACCGAAAGGGACTAACCGCCAATTTCAAACCTTTAAGCTATGCGGAAAATCTCGGTTAAACATTGCGCAATACACTGCGGTGACGTTCGCGTCACCAGTGAAGTAGGGGAAATAACAATCATGGCACGATTTGCGACCTTTCTAGTCTCCGCCTTGGCCATTCTAGCGACTATCGTCTCATGTGGCGACGACTCAGTTGTCAGCCCACCGGCAATAATCCCGGTCAGCGTAGCGTTTGGTGATTCTGCGACTGTACTGCATCAGGGGGCTTCGCTAACTTTCACGGGCGTCGCTCATGACTCTCGCTGTCAGTTGGATTTTCCTTGCGTTTGGGAGGGAATGGCGGAAATCGTCATCACGCTGCGCCGGAGTGCTTCAACGGCTGAACACCAGGTCCGCCTGCCGATTTTGCGGGGGGCGAATCCAACTAATCCGGAAACACTAATGCCGGTTGATACGCTCGGATTTCGTATAACGCTTCTGGAGCTGACACCACACCCGGCGCCAACTAACGATTCTGAATACGTAGCGCTCATTGAGCTTTACAACTCTTCGCCAGATCCACTGGATGGCAGGCTCATTATCTCCAGCATACCGCTTCAGTCTATTAGGTTGCATAGCTTCACTTTGGACACAGCATATATAGAAAGTGACCGCATTCACCTGACGGCAACTTACAGCGGCGGATGCCAGAAACATTATTTCTGGCTACATATGAGTCCGCCGGGGTTCGCAGAATCCAATCCGGTCCAAGCGAACTTTTATCTGCGACACTGGTCGTACGTGGACCTGTGCGATGCGATTATCTCGGAAGATCTCACGTTTGACCTCGGTCCAATGATTGAACTTTACGGGAGTAATGATGATGACATAATCGTGAACATGCATCATTACGCGGATACACTACCAGCTGACATCACTGTTTTGCGGTATTATGGCGCAGGTCCCTTGTGAAGGATAGCAGAAAACTTTACTCGACCTACATAACGTCAATTTGAACTTTGAAGAAACGGGGAGATCGGTTAAAGCCGGTCTCCTTTTTTTATTCCCATCTCCGTTATTCCAGCATAGATTTGAGCCTCGACTTGGGCAATGTTTCCACGAAATTGTTGGAGCTAGGACAGAACGAAGAATCCATGGCAGTCAAAAAGATTGAATATCGTACGAAACTTCTGATCGCCTATGTCGTTTGGTGGGTGATATGGGCTATTGAACCCTGGGATTTCCACGACTGGGTCTTGGAAAATATCCTGCCGGTTATTTTTATCCCTCTTTTGATTTTCACGAAGGATCGCTTTCGGCTAAGCTCTATATCTTACACTACAATTTTTATATTCATGTGTTTGCACGCTATCGGCTCTCATTACACTTACGCCAATGTTCCCTATGAAAACTGGACCGCCTCTCTGGGATTTTCGATAAACGATACTTTCGGCTTTGAAAGAAATCACTTTGATCGTCTTGTGCATTTTTCATTTGGACTTCTCTTGAGTTATCCCGCTCTTGAAATGTTTGCGCGTATCGCCGACACACGCGGCGCCTGGAGCTATTATTTTCCGCTTGAATGGGTTATGTCGCTCTCGATGCTGTATGAACTTGTTGAGTGGTACGTGGCCGAATTATTTGGCGGTGAATTGGGCATGGCTTATCTGGGAACGCAGGGGGACATCTGGGATGCGCACAAGGATATGGGGCTGGCGACTCTCGGCGCCGCGATAACGGTGGGAATCACGGCGTTTATTAGTTGGCGCTACAACAGAAACTTCGCGAGTGAAATCCGCGAGAGTATGCGCGTGAAACACGATCAACCGCTGGGTGAGGTGAAGCTACGCGAATTGAAAGAAAAAGATGGCGACCCTGAAGTCGCCGACTCACAGTAGCTCTCCCTCTCAGCTATTTTATTTTTTTCCAGTGGTCTTCATACACCCCCGGTTCAATCGCAACCAGCTCATCTCCTTTGAAAAACACTTCGGGCTCGTCATGAAGCGGCATTTTGAAGCGAATCCCGCCTTGATCTTTGGTCACTTTTGATGTGGCCGACTGATCCGAAAAGTCGAAAGTGATTGGTTCCTCTGCGCCTTCTGTATACTTCATGTAGTAAATATTCTTTTCGGTATACTCGTTACTTGTAAGTTTGTACTCGGAGATTGACGATAAGGAAACGCGCCTTCCGTCCTTATCAGTCCAACTTGCATTAAAGTTTCGGTGTGTTTCGGTAAATGTGATCAATCCCACGATCACGGGTGATTCGATTACGGTACTGTCCGGCAATAGGCTTGACACAAACTGATAGGTTCCGACGATACTTGGTGAATCATCCTGGGCGAAAGCGGCGCTTGCCACAAGACTAAGCCCGAAGCAAAACGCAAGCGCCAGAAATGTCTTCGTTCGATTCATAATGTTCTTACTTCCCAATGGATGTGAGATTGTTTCTTTGTTTTATTTAGGCCTCTTCTTCAGCACAAATATCATGAACCCAGTTTCAAGTAATTTTTCAGCGATGAACACCCCCGCGATTACTTGTAGGTCGAAATCCCACAGGGTGGGCGCCGCGCCCTAGCGGTTTCGACTATTTTCCATGGCGAGAGTATGAATTGTCGAAAGTACAAGACTTTCGACCTACCTTACCTGAGACCTATTTCACTTTTTTCCAGTGATCTTCAAATACGCCCGGCATGGTGGCCACCAATTTATCGCCACTGAAAAACACTTCGGGCTCGTCATGAAGCGGCATTTTGAAGCGAATCCCGCCTTGATCTTTGGTCACTTTCGATGTGGCCGACTGATCCGAAAAGTCGAAAGTGATTGGTTCCTCGGCGCTTTCGTCGTACATCATATAGTAGATGTTCTTCTCAGTATACTCGTTACCATTAAGCGTGTATTCAGAGATTGCGGATATGGATACGCGCTTCCCATCCTTATCAGTCCAGCTTACATTAAAGTTTCTGTGTGTTTCGGTATATGTAAAGAACCCCACAATCGCTGGCGATTCAATTACTGTACTGTCGGGCAGTATTCGCGAGACTAGTTCATATGACCCGACGATGCTCATCGTGTTATCCTGAGCTAAGCTGTTGTTGGCTGTTTGTCCAATCGCAAAGAAGAGAGCCAGCGCCAGAAATGTTTTCGTTCGATTCATAATGTTCTTCCTTTCCAAAGGTTGTGAGTTGGTTTCCTAGTTTTACTTCGGTGCTTTTTTAGCACGAAAATCATAAATCCTGTTTCCAATAATTCTTCGGCAATGAAGGCGGCCGCGAACCAAAGGGGCCAAGAAGTATCGGTATAAACACCTCCTGCGGCGAATAAAAAAGCGATACCTATTATTCCCGCTCTGAATCCGCGAACCGTGCGAATAGATTGGTCCTGACGACCCGGATTTGAAATTGAGTCTTTCAGCGCCAAGAAGCTCTTGCGAAAGAGAGGAAGGCTGATCGAAGTCAAAAGACCCGAAAAGAGATAATTCCAGGGAGGCTCGAAGATTATCCCCATGCTTGCAATATCCGACAAACTTGTTGTAGGAAGCAACTTAAGCGATGTCTCGAACCTAATTCGGCCGATCGCAACCGATAAAAGCCACGCCCGGCAGAGTCCATTTTCTCCGATTCCTGTTCTGGGACAACGAGTTAGCGCCGAATTGGGCGAAAGTGGCTTACTGCCGCCCCAAATATTTGGCCAAAAAGATTGTTGACAATGCGCGGAAATGTCGATATAATCGAGTGTTGGATTGGTTTCCTCTACGTTTTGTAGGGGCTGTGTTGAGGCTACGTTTTTGTTAAATCTACGTTCTATCAAACAACTTTCCCAAAAAGCTGAATCTGGGGACCGAACCGCAACTGATCTTTTTAACCTGTTTATTGTTGCCGACTATACCACTTATCAAGAGAGATAAGATATCAGGTCGCGATAAACAAAAATTGGAGTGTAGAATGAACATCTACGTAGGTAATCTGTCGTTTGATACGACAGAAGACACATTACGCGAGATATTCGCCAAATTCGGCGAAGTCTCAAGCGTGAACATCATCATGGACAGAGATACCGGACGCCCGCGCGGTTTCGGCTTTGTCGAAATGTCAGACGGCGATGCGGCTACGGCGGCAATCAATGGACTGAACAGCACCGAAATGGACGGACGCACATTGAATGTCAATGAAGCTCGTCAGCGGACCGAACGCGACAATCGCGGTGGCGGTGGCGGTGGCGGTGGCGGTGGTCGGGGTGGCCGTGGTGGCGGCGGTAATCGTCGCAACAATTGGTA
>JACZUZ010000230.1 GCA_022572905.1 Candidatus Zixiibacteriota bacterium
AGATGAATTACAGCGCCCACACACAAATCCAGAGTCATTCCAGCTCACTCAATCTGCTACGAAATAAATTTTCTCGCGCTCCCGCGCTCTTGAGGTTGATTGAGGGATTGAGCGAACGGGCTGAATCGGGTAATGCATTGAAAGTATGTGGCCTGGAAGGGTCTTCAGGCGCATTCATGATTGATTCGGTGGCGAAATATTATGATGGCGTTGTTTTTGTGGTTGGGGCAAATAAAGATCGAGCCGAGGGACTAACCCAGGATTTGGAATCTTTGCGCGGCTCTGAAACTATTCACTATTTTCCCGGTCAGGGCGTCAAACCATATGAATTTCATTCTCCATCCGCCGAAATTGTTGGGCGCAGAATCGCCACAATATCCGCGCTCAATTCCGGTGAAAAGGGGATTTATGTTACAAGCCCCCGGGCGCTAATGGAGCCGACAATTGCCCGCGAAGTTCTGGAAAAATTGTGCGTTTATCTCAAAGTTGGAAATGATTATGACTTGGATGAACTGACGCGCAGGCTCGCAAATCTTGGCTTTCACAGCGCAACCAATGTTGAAGAAGTAGGCGACTTTGCCAAGCGTGGAGGACTTGTCGACTTTTTCTCGCCGTCGTCTTTGCGGCCGATAAGAGTGGAATTCTTTGGCGATACTATAGAAACTATCAGAACGTTCGATGTAGCCACACAGCGATCGCTTAAGAAACTGAACGAAATTTCCGTTCTGCCCAGACGTGAAATAATATACGACCCGCAGATAACAGAAATAGCGCTCAGCTATCTTCCCGTAAAACAAGCGGAGTTTATTCGCGCTCGCTGTGTCGCCGATCCTGAATTGCCCGGACTCGAATGGTTGGGAGGAGCGCTGGGTTATAGTGTCGCTCGCCCGCTGGATTACCTACCGCCGAATACTTTGCTTATCCTGGACTCGCCTGAACTAATCAAAGAAGAATTTGCAAACATCGCGGATAGCGGGGCCAAATTAAAACATGCCTTTCACAAGATTGCCGAGGCGCCACAAACCATTGAAGAGTATTACCAGTCGCCAGAGTCTCAATTACTGAATCGAAAAGCTGGTCGTTCGATTGAAATACTTCCCTTCCGCGGAAGGGACGAATCTGTTATCGATTTTGACTGCAAGTCGCCGCCTTCCGTCGGGGGGAAAATGGCAGAACTGGCTAATATTATTTCTTCGTATCGGATTGCTGAAGTCGAGAGTTTGATTTCGGCCGATAATCCCGGTCAGGCAGAGCGAATTCGCGATTTGCTTAGCGATCACTTGCCAGAAATGCCGGTTCCAATAGTGGTTGGACAACTGAGTGGCGGATTCTTTTCAAAATCAGCTTCGCTAGCGCTGTTAACCGATCATCAAATTTTCACCCAGAAATACCACCGTCGAAAAAGAAAACGCTATCGCGAGGGCGTCGCCCTCGGCAGTTATACGAATCTGAATCAAGGAGATTACGTTGTTCATACCGATCATGGCATCTCCCGTTTCTTGAGACTGGAAACACTGACAGTGGATAAGAAAAATAGGGATTGCCTGCTGCTTGAGTATGCCGATGAAGACAAACTCTATGTGCCGATAGAGGAATTCAACCGTGTCGGAAAATACGCCGGTGGAAACGCGCGACCGTCTCTAACCAGACTGGGGGGTAACGCTTGGGAAAATCTTCGCGCAAAAGCCAAGAAAGGAATTGAAGACATCGCCGAAAAGCTCGTGCGCCTCTATGCGGAGCGAAAGTCCGAGCCGGGTCATGCCTTTGGCCCCGACACAACCTGGATGCGCAAACTGGAGGCGTCGTTTCCGTATGAAGAGACCGAAGATCAGCAAAAGGCTATCAACGATGTCAAGCGGGACATGGAAGGTAGCTCGTGCTCGGACAGACTTATCTGCGGCGATGTTGGCTTTGGAAAAACCGAAGTAGCGATTCGGGCGGCGCTAAAATGCGTAGAAGAGGGAAAGCAAGTAGCCGTGCTAGTGCCAACTACTATTCTGGCGCAACAACATTATTCCACTTTCAAAGCACGATTAGCGGAATTCCCATTGCGCATAGATACGCTCAGTCGCTTTAGAACAAAATTACAACAGAAAATAACAATGGAAAATGTCGCCGCCGGTAAAGTTGACATACTGATCGGCACTCATCGCATTCTCAGCAAGGACGTTGACTTTCGCGATCTAGGGCTATTGGTGATAGACGAAGAACAGAGATTTGGAGTTTCTCAAAAAGAAAAACTTCGTCAGATAAAAACTACTGTCGATACGATTACTCTTACCGCTACCCCGATCCCGCGCACACTTCAGATGTCTCTAATGGGAGCCAGAGATATGTCTTTGATCTCGAGTTCTCCGGTCGGGCGCCTGCCGATTACCACAATCGTATCTGAATTTACTCCGGAAGTAATAGGAGAGTCGATATTGCGTGAGATCGACCGCGACGGCCAGGTCTTCTTTGTTCATAATCGCGTGCAATCTATAGGGCGTATTCAGGAATATCTAAAGGAAATCCTGCCGCAAGTGACAACATTGTTAGCCCATGGGCAGATGCCGGAGAGAGAGCTTGAGAAGGTAATGATTGATTTCATTGAAAAGCGCGCTCAGGTGTTGCTTTGCACTGCGATTATTGAGTCCGGTCTTGATATACCCAATGTCAACACGATAATCATTGATCGCGCAGACCGTTTCGGAATGGCCCAGCTTTATCAATTGCGAGGAAGAGTGGGAAGATCAAGTGAACAGGCTTATTGCTATTTATTGACTCCGTCATACAGGCGCATGACAGATGACTCCCGCCGGCGCTTGCGGGCGATTGAGGCCCATACCGAACTCGGAAGCGGGTTTGCCCTGGCGATGAGAGACCTTGAGATAAGGGGAGCCGGCAATATTCTGGGCGCGAAGCAGTCCGGGTATATTGACGAAATAGGTTTCGATATGTATACGAAACTACTTGAAGAGGCGGTTGACGAACTTAGAGGGGAGTCGCCTGCGAAAAGAGGCGAAACCAAACTCGAAATCGAATTGGAAGCGTATATTCCGGTGAGCTATATTGACATAAGCCAAAGCAAGGTTGATATCTATCGCAAGCTGGCGGATTGCCGGTCGGTGGATTCCGTGGAAGAAATTCGGGAAGAGCTAAAAGATAGATATGGTAAATTTCCTCAGGAGGTTCAAAATCTTCTAAGGGCGACATTAGTAAAGCTCGTCGCCACTAAACTGGGCCTGGATAAAGTCCGCCTGACATCCACCAAGGCCACACTGATTTATCCAAGCGATAAACAACTAGAACGGGATGAGGTCGAGGTTTTGCGAAAAGTAACCGATCTTCCTCTGGAATTCAAATTCAGCCCCAGGACAACTATTGAAATAGAGCTCAAATCTATACCTGAATCCGAGATCGCAGACAGGTTTTCAAAAATTCTCTCTGAGTTTTGGAATGGAGTTTCAGAGAAAGAAGCAAGCAACTAAAAGCGCCGTACTCTCTGCGGTATATTCCAACGATAAGAGGATTTGCGAAATGATAACTGGCAAAAAACTTTTTACTTCCCAATTAAGAGTAGACAGCGCTCGGAATATTCTAACAAGTTTCCTGTCTCTTGCGGTTGGATTTGCTTTTTGTATTCCTGGAGCGGCTTGCCAATCAAAACAGAATTCGAAAGCGAAGTTGGATCAAACCGTGGAATCGCAGAACGACAGCCTGAGTTTCTTTGGCGAAAGCAGAATCCATAATGTTCGACAACTGACCTTTGGCGGACAAAACGCCGAAGCGTACTTCTCAGAAGACAATTCACAACTGATTTTCCAATCAACGCCAAGAGACAGCTCATGCGACGCTATATATATGATGAAATCCGATGGAAGCGAGCTGCGAATGGTAAGCTCGGGTGAGGGAGTTACTACCTGCCCGTTTATCGCGCCTGATAATAAGCGAATCATTTACTCGTCAACTCATTTGAGTGGATCCGAATGTCCCCCACGTCCGGATCACAGCCAAGGTTATGTCTGGGCGCTTTACGAAGAGTATGAAATTTTCTCGGCAAAACCCGATGGATCGGATATTGTCCAACTGACAAATTCTCCCGGCTATGACGCCGAAGGTGTCTACTCGCCTCAGGGAGACAAAATTATATTCACATCTGTTCGCGACGGTGATATTGAACTCTACACAATGAACCCGGACGGTTCGGATCAGACGCGAATCACTGACGTACCTGGCTATGATGGAGGAGCGTTCTTCTCTGCGGACGGTTCCAAAATTGTGTGGCGCGCCTCACGACCGACCGGCGAAGACCTTGAAGAATATCAAAACTTGCTGGCGCAGGGATTGATCAAGCCGGGCAAACTCGAAATCTTTATGGCCAATTCGGATGGAACAAATATTTCTCAACTAACAGAAAACGGAGCGGCAAATTTCTGTCCGTATTTTCATCCCTCAGGTGAGTTTGTGATATTCTCCTCAAATATGAATGATCCAAGAG
>JACZUZ010000231.1:0-3708 GCA_022572905.1 Candidatus Zixiibacteriota bacterium
CGCTGAGGCAATGAACTATGTCGCGAGTCTGGTAGACGCTGGCAACAATGTCGCGGCTGTTAACTGTTCATGGGGTTCATCAAACTCCGGCGGATTGGACGCGGCTGTTGATAATCTACTAGCGCACGATGTGATGATTGTTCACGCGGCCGGTAACAGCAATGCCGATAGCCCCGGATTCCTGGGTGACAAAGCCGGTGTAATGAATGTTGCCGCAACTGGACGCAACGGCGTAGGGGCCAGCTTTTCGAATTTCGGCTCCTGGGTGGATGTCGCCGCTCCGGGTGTGGATATAATGAGCACCTACGCGAATCCTGATGATCCGGATCTGACGCACAACTATGTCGCGCTTTTTGCAGGCACCTCGATGTCGGCTCCCCATATTTGCGGCATCGCGGCCTTGTTAGAGTCTTGCGATCCAACTCTGACAGGACCGCAAAAGTTCGCTCTTATCGTTAATAACACAACTGCATACAATGACAGCCGCGATCTGGGCTCTGGAATAGCCAACGCCAAACTGGCGCTAAACGCCGCAGGTTGCGGTTCATGCGCTGATGTGACACCTGTCGCCGCGTTTAGCGGATCGCCGACCAGCGGTGTTGTGCCGCTGACAGTTAATTTCACCGACGCTACAACTAACAATCCCGATACCTGGTTGTGGGATTTTGGCGATGGCAATAATTCCAGCCTGCAAAATCCATCAAATGAATACACAGCCACAGGGACATACAGCGTGACGCTTACTTCGAGCAATTGCTCCGGTTCGGATGTCTCCACGCAGGTTAACTATATCACTGTCACAGAGCCTCCGTGTCCTGAGACAACGCCTGTCGCCGCCTTTAGCGGAACGCCGACCAGCGGTGATGTGCCGCTGACAGTTAATTTCACCGACGCTACAACTAACAATCCCGATACATGGTTGTGGAGTTTTGGAGACGGAAACAATTCCAGCGTCCAGAACCCATCGCATGAATACGCATCGGCGGGCACATACACCGTTTCACTAACTGCAAGCAATTGCGGTGGGTCGGATGTGGCCACGCAGGTTGATTACATCACTGTAACTCAGCCACCGCAGAACATGATGCACGTTCATGATATCGTGGTCACTGTCAAGCAGTCGGGACGGAATTCCTCCGGCATAGGCGTAATCACGATTTACGACCAGAATGAACAGCCGGTAGCGAATGCCAATGTAACTGTAGTTGCAACAGGCCCGACCGGAGGAACCGGAACGGCCGCAACAAATGAAAATGGCGTCGTTGCATTTGAAACGAAAAAGACCAAGAATCATACAAGCGAATGGTGTTTTGAGGTAACGGATGTTACCCACACCACTAATACCTACGACCAGGCCTCCAATCACGTTACCAAAGCCTGCGAAAGCGGCGATGTTTTTGGCAACGGCTCCGGTCTTAGTATTAATCATCTAAGCGGCGCTGGTGTTGGAGAAATTCATGTGGCTCTGCCGGATGGTTTCTCAGTTTCGAACTATCCGAACCCGTTTAATCCGTCGACTAAGATCGGGATGAACTTGCCAGTCGCTTCAAGCTGGAACATATCTATCTTCAATATACAGGGCAGACTGGTTGAGGAATTCAATGGTTCGTCTCCGGCCGGTCCGGTTGTGGTAGAGTGGAACGCAACATCAGTGGCCTCGGGAATTTATTTTTACAAGATTACCGCTGGTGAATACAGCGTCACTAAGAAGATGATGTTCCTGAAGTAAACTTACTTCTGAATTTAGATAATCAAAAACCCCGTCAGGCGCTAATCGACCTGGCGGGGTTTTTTCTTTCGGGTTAATATCGTTCGGTTGGTTCGGTAGTGTAAGTTTGAACCTTTCTCAAGAATACTACTTCAGGAGGGTCATTTTTCTGGTTTGAATTACATTATCACCGGCTTTGAAACGATAGAAATACATACCAGATGAAACCAGCTCGCCGGTATCTGATCTCGAATCCCACTCGATAGTATGCGTTCCGGCGCCCATTGATCCGTCAACCAGCGTCCTTACAATCTGTCCCATGACATTGATCACATCAACAGTCACATGTTCCGCCTGCGCCAGTGTGAAATCAATCTTGGTCGATGGGTTGAATGGGTTGGGGTAGTTCTGCGAAAGCGCGTAGCCTTCCGGAAGCGCGGGGCCGTCTTTGGCGACCGCGTCAGCGCTCTCATCTTCAGTCCAGCCGAATGATTCTACTTTGAGTTTAGCCTCGTCGCCAAAGGACATCTTCTTGAGAAACATCATCTGATGATCCCCGTCGCCAAACTTGAGCGTCGCCGGATCGATACCATTATCAATCAGAAGCTGTCTGGTCGCTTCGTCCAATTCAGCGCCATCAAGGCGAATTGTTTTGGTTTCGCCCGATTCGTCGGTGAACATCATTATCATCCCTGAACCAGACTCGAAATCACCGAGCGCTGAAGCGTCAATACCAAGGCCTTCCAGTTTCTCTTTGAGAGACGAGCTGGAACCATCATTCCCGATCCAGGTGAAATCCGAACCGCTTTTCATCACAAATGTGGGTCCGCCTTCGCCCAAACAAATTGCCGAACAGGTGTGATCCGGGTCTGTCGATTCCGAGCATACCATGACACAGTTGATTACGTCTGAACTAAGAGAACCGTCATTGTTGAATGACAGGTTCATGCCAATCTTCGACAGTTGCCCAATGCTACCGTCAACACTTATTGTCGTTGAGCCGTCATTCGGGTCATTACGCGTTATAAATATCGATCCATCGAAGTCATCACCAAAATGCAGGCGAATTATTTCCTCAATTTCTTCGTCGGACTTTTCATTAATTGCGCCAAACCAGACATTATGTTTGGCGAGCTCAACCAGCGTTCCCGACGCTCGTTCGTGCAATGCGTGGATGTCATGAGTTACCTCAACAGCGCCGGTTTTCTCGAACGCTATTTTCACTAATCTGGCGTGCTCCGGAGACTTAATTTCAGTGATTAGCAGATTGCAGGTAGCTTCGCATCCGCTGACATCAACGACCGCGCCATCGACACCAAGCTCTCGCAGGAAAACCTGTATCTTATCGCCATCAAGCGCCAGATTTTTGTCCACACCGGCGAACGCGACTTCATAGCCGATTGTCTTGTCATAGCTGAATGGTACCAGCGTGGAAAACGCCAGAACAACTGTCGCCACAGCAACCCCTAAAGAGAGCTTCGGGCGGTTGTGTATTTGATTCATTACTGAGTTTTTCATAAAGAATGCCATAATTGAAGATTCCTTTTGCGCTCCCTGTTCGCTGGCGGATAGACTAGCCTCTACCCGGATTTTCAGAACTGAGAGAGCTGTGGTGTCGTTAGAAGAGGCAAAGGACGACACCGCGTTCGATGTTTCAAACAAGTGTTTGAGAGTTTCGCTCGCTTTGACTTGCCTCATACACGCCGGACAATTCCGCAAGTGATCGAGAGTATCTTTATCTAAAACCACTTGACCAAAGGTCATCTGATCAAATAGACTCTTGTTCAATCGGCGCCTGATTTTGTGGCAACGCATAATTCCGCCTCACTAACTATGTTTTTTGCGATAGGCTTCGCTAATGCTTTCGAAGTCCTACTATTGGTTTTCGCCGTAATCCCCTTTTCTGGAGCGGCCGCAGCGGTCGACAAGGTTCGCCGAACAAGCGCGTCTCTCATTTTCGCTCTGGCGCGGGACAAGCGAGTTTTGATTGCGCCGGGCGC
>JACZUZ010000231.1:3718-4477 GCA_022572905.1 Candidatus Zixiibacteriota bacterium
AAGGCCCTCTCTTGAGCGCTAAGAGCGCGAAACGCTGTCTCGAGCCAGCGTCGGGCGTCGTTTTGGGCCGTGGGATTCCCGCCGGCGCCGGAAATCGATTCCTCGATCTCGCGGGTGAGCGGAGTCTGGCGTTTCCACCACGGCTGTCGCATGCGGTTCTTGAAAGTGTTTACCACGATCCGGTACAGCCAGGGTCGGAAGGAGCTATGTTCGCGCAGAGACGAGAATTTTGTCATAGCGAGAACAAGCGCATCCTGATACAGATCATCGCCATCATCCCGATTTCCCATCAGCTTTCGGCTAAACGCCTCAGCCTTTGGATGTTCGGGCTCGAGCAGTTTCCAGAATTGGTTTCTGTTTCCGTCCATCCGTACTATTAGACAACAGATTTGCGCGAAAGGTTACAATTTTTTGACATGGTCGATTTGCGCCGAATTTTATAGGGTTGTATCATATGGAGGAGGATATAGCGGAAACCCGGAGGTCCGGGGCGCTAAGATCAGCGTCTAATTTTCAAGCGCTTGACCGGATGCTCCCGAATTGGTATGATTATCCGTAACGATTTTGTCTCTCCGTCGGTTTAAATCAAGGTATAATGATGGATAGATTTCGAAACATCTCAGCTTTGATAGCGCTTGCCTTTGTCTTCACTTTCGCGATTGGAATATATGCATGCGATGGTGGTCCGGGTGGTTTTGTGGTTCCCACTCCAGAAGGGATACTAAACTCTCCATCGCAACTCACATTGAGTGGACAAAG
>JACZUZ010000232.1 GCA_022572905.1 Candidatus Zixiibacteriota bacterium
TGGTTTCATTTCTAGTACTTCAAAGACCAGACTATGTCAAAAAACCAGCTCGATAAAAAGACCAATTCCGCCACAACACCAATTCTAATAGCGACTTCCCGTAAGCCAAGGTGTCTGAAATCGGGAGGCTAAGACTCTTCTTTCTCGGGCTTTTCGCCAAAGGATAGCGTCTCCAGGGCCTTTTCGAACAGTTCCGCGTTTGTTTTGTAGAAAAGAGACTCGCAAACAAGATAGATCATTACAAGATGATCGTCTTTTTTCAAAAACACTATCTGTCCGGACAGAAAATCGGTCACCACAGTCGATGTAAGCTCTCCAGGCGCTTGAACATTGATTGTGTATTTGAGTTTAGTGCTTAATCGGCGACCCTTGAGGCCATTCTCGAGTCTTAGTCTTCTAATTCTGGGTCGCTTATACTGGCCGTCAAGAAGTTCAAATTCGGATACTATGTCTCTCTTTTGCCGAGAGTCGAAAGTTTTAGAAGCCAGCGAATCAACAAAGTCGCGAACATCCAGACTGGTAGTATCAACATATATCTTTATCTTCGGAATCTCGGTATGATTTGGGGCGACGCGAAAATGCATCGGGATCGCATAATCCTTTTTTAGCGAAACGAATCTGAGCGAGCTCTTTTTCGGCTTCAGGCTGATTTTCCATCCCTCCGGGAGCGTTATCGAAAAATCAAACTTGCTATCGCTAAATACTCTGCCGTCCACTTCGCCGGACTTGGGTTTTTTCTTTGCCCAGACAGCGCCCATAGAAAACAAAGACATTATCAGAACTGACATGACAGCGGCTGAGAGCATGGAGTGTTTCATCTCTATTACCTTATTATTTTATCCTGACTATGTTATCGCAGTTAGACATACTTTCTAATATCCATTTCTCGTTTCTTTTTCTCTGGCATTACCAAATTTGGTGACCCAACTTTTCACCCTGCTGACCTGCGATTAAACCCGCATCGGGCCTACAGACATGTTCCACAGCTTTAGGGCCGGTTAAGTTCCCGATCAGGTTCGGATAAACTCCGACCCCTCTCCACGAACTACTTCAAATATACTAACTTGATTGAACGTCGATTGTCAATGATAACCACTTGTCCCGGTGGCGCCGATTGCAGCGGTCGCGCGAAATAGACGCCGCTGGATACTGTAGAGCCGTTTGAATCACGGCCGTCCCATTGGATGCGTCCCCCCTCGGAATCGCCAGTTTCGCTTATATTCAATTCAGATACAAGCTGTCCGAGTATGTTGTATATCCCAATTGTAGATATATCGAATTTTGCGGGATTACCAGAAAACTCAATTGTGGTCACACCATTGAACGGGTTTGGAAACGCCCACGAGAGGTTGAATGCATCAGGCAAAATTACTTGTGACTCTTCTTCCTCAACATCGGTCGCCAGATAGTCATACACTCTTATCGACGTGCCATCAGACGTAAAAAATTGGCCTTCGGTAGCTGCAACAAGTTTTGCTCCAACCGGTGTGTGGAAAATCTCTATCGGGTAGCCTGCAATATTCGAAAGAGAGATTATACCTGTGGAGTTGGGACCAACAGCGAAAACAAGGTCTCCGAGTCTGGTAAAATTCGTGTATGAGCCTCTGATACTTGAAGTGAATTTGATTTCAGGCTCCGCGGGGATAATGATGCTAATTTGGGCCAATCTCTTATGACCGAGAAAAAGCAAGTCTGATTGGTTAAAACCGTATGTAACAATTGATAAAGCGGCGTCAACATTTAGCGGCGACACTTCCGGCAGATTTTCCGGAGACGTGATATAGTGAATCGCATAGCCGAATTTTGAAGAATGGCTTATTAGATAATCCCCAGCAACCACGGCCTGAATTAGCCCTATGGTTGGCTGAATACGTATCGCCGGTTCCCGGAAACCAAAAAACTCCCAGTTTTCAGAGTGCGACAGATAGTAATTTCCAAGAGCGCGATAAAGCAAGAATTTTCCGCGAGTTGGAGAATCCGTTATTTTGAGCATGTCTACACCGGCATTAATAGGCGGAGCGTCGATTGGAAATGGTAAATCGTTGTAAGAGGTCCGGGCTCCCCAAAGGAAACTTGCCCCGTCCAGATTTACGACAGCATAAAGCATAGATCCATCGGATGTCATGACTGTTACGTCCGTCAGGTAGGAGCGAGAACCGAGCAAGGTAGGCATTGGATTCAAATTCAAAGCGTATTGCTCCAGATCATTCTTCCTGCCAACAGTGTAGAGGCGGCTATCAATTACTTCCAATCCTGTAATTGGTCCGGGATATTCATATTCAGAGAATTGACGGGGAAAATCCGCGACGTTGAGCTTGTAGCCGCCGAGTCCAAGAACGCTTGAGGGAGTAATGAGCAATTGAACGGCGCCGTCTTTAAAGATTGTAGCGCCCCAGGTATTTCCTTCGGGCGAGATGAAGCGAATATCGCCCGAGTCGCTCTTGCTTTGAACCTCAATAATATTCGGACCGGACAGTATTATGTAGTTTGAGTCTGATTCCAGAATTCGCGACGCATATGTTACAGTTTGGCGACGAACTGAAGAGTCGATGTAGCCAGAACTATCAAAAGTTGCTCGCACGAATCCGTCCGACCTGTCGGCAAGCAAATACGTTCCGTTGTCAGAAAATGTTAGGCGCTCCACCGGAAATGGCACATACTGGTAATCAAGAATATTATTCAGCCCTCCTGCGGGATTCACATATCGCAGTATACCGTTATAATTATCGACCGCGAATAATGTATCTCCTCGAATTGAGAGCTGCGTAATTTGTATCCCGTACATGGAAGAGTCTGCGAATACCAGAGACTGAAAATTTGATGCGCTGTATCGGGACACTCCCCGAAACTCTTCCGCGAAAAACATATTGCCCCGGTAATAGAGATAGTCCTGAATTTCTTTCGCATAAAAGACCGTACCCAGAGTCCTCATTCTCGGAATTTGACTCATATCGAAAATCCGAAAGGCGGTGTCCGCATAGCGCACTGTCAGAATATCGTCGTCAAAGCGCATTGATAGCGATCCGCCATTCATAGGAATGAAAACAAGATTCTCTACTTTGGCGGATGAACCATCTTCCGCCTTGGCCAATGTGTATACGCCAATTCCTCCCTCCAACGCGCAGACCAGGAATGTGTCGATTTGAACGCTCTGTCGAAAGCCGTTGTGAATAAATGACCCTATCTCAGTAGCCGAACCAAACGCGTTTGCTGCGAGAGCTAATGTGAAAGCGACAGTGATAAGCGAGCGTTTAAGATAAACCATTGTATTCGTTAGTTTCTTTTTTCGCATCGCCATTTATCTTCCACTTATCTGAGTTCTAGGCGGAAATACAGTTACCCCGATTCCAAGCGGAGGAGGAGCGGTTGCGCTGTTTATTTCGTCCCGCATAAATCTTGGCCAGTCCCACCGTCTTTCAGAAAGCCGTCCCGGCATGTCCCAGATCGAGACTAAATTACTGGCTCCAATCAGCGCGATTTCGACAAAACCATCACCGTCAAGATCGTCTATCAGTGGGTTATAGACAGTCGAGAAAACTTCCTGCCTCGGCGCAGCGGTGGTGATTGGAAAACCTTCGATAATTTCCGCAGACGGCGAAAAAGCATAAACCTGCTCAAAACCCGGACCCGGGAAAATGAACCCGGAGCGCAATATTAGTTCCGGTATTCCATCACCATTAATGTCCGCAACAGCTGGACTTGAAAGAGTGAATGGCGCAGTCAGGAACTCTCCATAGGCGGCTCCCGGTCTTTCCAGGAATGGCTCGCCGGAAAGTTTGAAGACAAAAATTCTGGACTGGCCCAATGTAAAATAGACCGCTATTATTTCAGGAACGCCGTCATTGTCAAGATCCGCCAGAACAGGATAATTGGCTATCCAAGACTCCATATCTTCTAACTCGATAGGCCATCCCGGTAGATCTTCTTCGCCACCTCTCCGTAACCAGAGCTTTGCAGTTTGAAAATTGAGTCTGCCGCTGACCAGCACATCTACGACTCCGTCATCATCGACATCTCCAAAAGCCACTCCGCTCATCTCTATAAGATTCAGAACTTGCGCGTTCTCACGTCCGTTGGCTGGTTGCCCGTCACGTCCGTTGTATATGAAGAGACCGGAGACCGCACCAGGAGATGAATATGCCGCTATGAGTTCGTTGCGTCCGTCACCGTTTATATCAATTGCTGTCAGATGCGGAATCGATAAGCCACGGTATTCGTACTCATTGGTAAGATTTGGGTCAATCCTCGTAAAAAGTCCGCTCAATGAGTAGAAATACGATGAGCCGTCAAAAGAATATGCGCGGATCTGCCCGATATCGTTCAAGAATACAATCGCGCTGTCTCTGTCATTCGCCAGCTTCGTAACTATCGGAGTTGGATAACCGAGAAACATTTGCCCCGTCGGTGAATACTGCGGCCACCCGGGCGAATCAACACCGAATCTGT
>JACZUZ010000233.1 GCA_022572905.1 Candidatus Zixiibacteriota bacterium
CTATCGCGCGGACTATCCAGGTCTAACTGTTGAATCAGAATCCGCTTATAGCCGATGCCTTAACCATGATTTTGTGATTTCGGAAATTGGGCGCTCGGATATTATTCTTGTCGTGGGTTCGGATTTGATTTCAGAGCATCCGAACGTTCATTTATGGACGCGCAAAGCGGTTTATGAAAATGGGGCGAAACTCTATACGGCAAATCCGTTCGAAACCAAATCCGGCGACTGTTCATTCGACGAATTAATTTACTCACCGGGTTCTGAAGTGGCGCTCTTGAACGGATTAACTCTTGGTATCCTTGATCAGGGACTGGCGCCGAAAGGATTCAATTCGGCCGATTCTTCCGGATTGCTTGAGCCAAACACAATTGACGCGTGCGCAAAAAAATGTGGGGTGTCTGTTGAAAGGCTTGAATCTTGCGCCCGCGACCTTGCCGAAGCGAAGACGCCCTGTCTCATTGGCGGCGAGATTATTTCAACATCTGTGGAGCGCGAAACAATATCCCGGGCGCTTTCAAATCTTTCCGCGGCGCTGGGAATCAAGCCCGGTAAGAAGGGTCAATCTCTTATTCTTCCCAAAGCGGCCAATAGCAAAGGCGCCGAGGCCCTGGGTTTGACACCAGATCCCCCGGAAGCGCTTCGCAAAGAACTTACCAAAATACTGAATCGCTATCCGGAATTGAAAGGGCTGACTGCTTCTCAGATGTACGATTCCGCCAGAGTCGGCGAACTTTCCGGGATGGTTCTGATCGGGTCCAATCCTGTTCAATTTTCTCCGGACTCAAAGTCTGTCGAAAAAGCCCTGAAATCGCTGGATTTTCTGCTTGTCGCGGATTTGTTTATGACACCAACGGCCGAGATGGCCGATGTTGCGCTACCTTTGTCTAGTTTCGCCGAGTATGACGGCGCTTTTGTGAACCTGGAGGGCCGTCAGCAGGATTTCAGCGCCGGGATGAAGCCAGTTGGTGAATCACTACCTGGTTTTGAAGCGCTAAACAAAATTGCTGAGAAACTCGGCTGTAGTCTTTACTCCGACAGCGCTACTTTGAATCAGGAAATAGAAAAGACTCTCGATTCGTTTGATTCGGCTCCCAATAAGCAAAATTTGATCGAAGCAAAGGCGAAAGAAACCGCTCCGACCCCGGGTGAAGAGTGGTATCCGATTTATGTCGGAGACGCTTTGCACCACTTTGGCAGCTGGACAACGCATTGCGAATCGCTTCGGGCGTTTGATCCCGAGGCGTATCTGGAAGTGTCCCCCCGACTTGCAAGTAGTCTGGGAATCGAGAGCGGGGAGCTCGTGCGCGTCTCCAATGATAACAAGCGCGTGAATCTCAAATTGAAGATTTCAGAGAGACTAAAAGGGAATGTGGTTTTTGCGCCCAATAATTTTGATCTGTCCAGAGTGGATCGCTTTACGAGCGGGATTGATAAAGTAAGCTATGTGCGAATCGAGAAGATAAATGAAAGTTAGCCTGCAGTAAGATGACTATCACCGAAATCACAATAATAGCGATAGCAAAAATTGGGCTGGTGATCTTTGTGGTCCTGACCGCCTGCGCTTATGCGACACTTGCGGAGCGTCGTTTGCTTGCTTTCTTCCAACAACGTATCGGTCCTAACGTGGCTGGTCCGTTCGGGCTTATGCAACCCCTCGCGGATGGTATTAAACTGGCCATGAAAGAGGATATCCGTCCTGAGAAAGCGGAGAAATATTTCTATAGTTTGGCGCCGCTGATAACTTTCGTTCCCGCTATTTTGGTTTTCGCTGTTATTCCTTTTGGCGACACGGTTGAAATCTTCGGATACAAAATAGATATGGTGATTTCCGATTTGAATTTGGGGATACTGTTCATTTTCGCTGTAACGTCACTTGGAGTGTATGGAGTCATGCTCGCCGGATGGTCGTCCGGGTCCAAATATTCGACCCTCGGCGCTCTCAGGGCAAGTGCGCAGATGATCTCCTATGAAGTGGCGTATGGCCTCTCAATTATCGGCGTATTGTTGCTTGCGCAGACTTTTTCTCTCAAAGAATTGATTTCTCAACAAGTCGGTTTTGGAGGCATGTATGTTTGGAGTCAGCCAATCGGGTTTGGAATTTTTATTACCTGCGCCATAGCTGAAACAAACCGTTCGCCGTTCGATATGGCCGAAGCGGAATCAGAGCTGGTGGCGGGGTATCTTACAGAATACAGCTCCATGCGTTTTGGGACGTTTACTGTGTCGGAATACGCCCATATGATCGCAGTCAGCGCGGTCGCGACAACGATATTCTTCGGCGGCTGGCAAACGCCTTTTGAGTTCCTTGGTTTCATCCCGCCTGTGATGTGGTTCTCGATAAAAGTCGCTGGGTTTATGTTTTTCTATTTCTGGATAAGAGCCACATTGCCGCGATTCAGATATGATCAACTAATGAATTTTGGTTGGAAATTCTTATTCCCACTTGCGCTCTTAAACACAATGGCTACCGCGGGATTAAGGCTTCTCAAGTGAGTGAGGCTGTCATCTAATGCAGAACAAAAAAGAATTAAAAAGACAAAAGCTCGACAACAGCGTCTGGGGAATCATAAAAACCACTCTCATTGCTTTGCCGATCGGATTTGCGACCATCTTCAAACATCTCTTTCGCCGAGCGACCACAATTGAGTATCCGTTCAAGAAACGCGAAATGTTTCCGCGCTATCGCGGACGACAATATCTAGAGCGCTATGACGACGGCACTGAACGCTGCGTGTGTTGCGGTCTTTGCGCGGCGGCCTGCCCCGCTGACGCTATTTATATGGAGCCTATGGAAAACGAAAAAGGCGAACGTCTGGCAAAAATTTTCGAAATAAACATGATCCGCTGCATTTTCTGCGGGTTTTGCGAGGAAGCCTGCCCTGAAGAAGCGATATTTATGGGACCCGACTATGAATTCGCCGAAGCAAATCGCGATGCTTTTATATATGGCAAAGAAAAGCTACTGGTGACTCATCCACGGCCAGAAAATATCTTGAAGAAACTATGGAGAAAGACCAGGCGGCTATTCTAGGAACAGTAGTCTGAGCAGAAAAGCGCTTTAGATAGACGATACAATTAAGAATGGAAAATACTCTTGACATAATAGTGTTCTGGGTCTCGGCGGCATTCGCTATCGGCGGCGCGGTCATGATGGTCTGGCAGAGAAATCCGGTCGCCTCGGCGCTTTTTCTGATATTGTCGCTAATTTCGCAAGCGGCGCTGTTTGTTCAGCTTGACGCTGTCTTTGTCGCCGCGCTAGTGATAATAATATATGCCGGCGCTATTATCGCTCTCTTTTTATTTGTGATTATGCTTTTGAATTTGCGTGGTGAGAGTTTTGGCGGGCGCTCGGAAGGTCCCGGCCGATTTGTAAAGCTCGGAATTGCCTCGCTGGTGGGGGCCGAACTTGTATATATTATCTCAATGTCAATTATCCCCAAACTTGAATTGGGTTTGCAAAAAGCGGCGCCTATGAATTTCGGCGACGTCAAACTTGTTGCGGGGCTTTTGTATTCCAAGTATCTCTATCCATTTGAATTGACATCAATTCTGCTTTTGGTCGCTATAGTGGGAGCTGTAGTAATGGCCAAGCGCGATGAAAACGAGAAACCGGATGCGGATTTAGTCGAATGAAATTCCCCGGAGACATAAAATGAGCCCCGTTGGAGCTGAACATTTCCTGATAGTGTCCGCGTTGCTTTTCGTTATCGGCGTCTGTGGAGTGATGATATCGAGAAATTTAATTATTACTTTCATGTCTGTGGAGCTGATGTTAAATGCCGCAAACCTGTCAATAATAACTTTCTCGCGCGTGCATGCGGATATGTCCGGGCATGTAATAGTGTTCCTGACTCTGACAGTTGCGGCGGCGGAAGCGGCCGTTGGTCTGGCGCTAATTATTACGCTGTATCGTAAGCGCGGCACAATCGACGCGGCGAAATTTAACATTATGAAATGGTAAGTTTGTTCGAAGATTAGAATTGTTACAGGAATATAATCTTTTCAAAAAGTAGAACTGTTTCGAGAATAGAACATTATCAAAAATAGAATTGTTTCAATAACGGAATTGCTTCAAAAAAGCAGCTAACACATTCTGATATGCTCGACTCTCTCTATCTCATACCGCTTATGCCGCTTATCGGCTTTGTCGTGAACTTTTTTCTGGCGGAGCGTTTGCCAAAGAAGCTGACCGCGTCGATTGCCTGCGGATCTGTGGCAATTTCGTTCGTCCTCTCTGTTTTGGCGTTTCAGGGATTGAGCTCACTACCCGAATCGAACCGCGTAATTGAACAAGTCTGGTTTAGCTGGATGAATCTGGGTTCGCTCTCGGTCGATTTTGCATTTTTGCTGGATCCGCTTTCGGCGGTTATGATTTTGGTTGTGACCGGCGTCGGACTCTTGATACATATTTATTCAATAGGTTACATGTCC
>JACZUZ010000234.1 GCA_022572905.1 Candidatus Zixiibacteriota bacterium
CGGAACTTTATCGTCCGTTTAAGTATGTGCTTGGAATCCTATTCTCAATGACAATTCTGCACGCTATGACTATAGTTGTCCAGCCAATTATGTTCAGAAATGTTTTTGACGCACTCAAACTCGGCCCCGAAAGTATTTCAACCTATGATGATTTCCTGACTCAGTTTCTTGTTGCGCGCGGATGGAATTCCGCCGGCGATCTCACTTGGGCTTTCTTAGTTTTCGCAACGCTTTCGTTCCTGGTGTATGTCGTATTGCAAACTCATCGCGCCTGGATGAATCCGCGACTGGAAATGGCGGCGCGCCAGAAAGTATTTGATGAAATTATAAATTTTGGACCGCGCTTCAGCGGAAAATATCAGACGGGAGATGTTATTACTCGCCTGACTGATGATGTTTCCGAAAAATTTTCATGGTTCGCCTGTTCAGGGATTTTTCGATTCTATGAAGCTGTTGTTCTTCTGAGTTTGGGAGTAGCTGTAATGATGACGCTTAACTGGAAGTTAACTATCATAACGATGCTTCCTCTCTTTCTATTGATTTTTGTTTTTCGCAGAGCAGGGACGGAACTTGTCAGGCGTTATGATATTCTTCAATCGAGAATTTCAAGTTTGAATGACGTGATGGAAGCGTGTTTCAGCGGCATTCGCGTGGTCAAAGCCTATTGCCGCGAAAAAGCCCAGAGCGGCGAATTCGCTAAAGTAGTCAATCAGCGCCGCGACGCCGAGGTGTCAAGTGTTCAGGCACAGACGATGGTAGAATCGATTTACACCTACGTTTGGGAAATTGGTGTGGCGTTGGCGCTCGTAGCGGGCGGATATATGGTGGTAACCGACCAGATCACTGTAGGCGAATATCTCGCATTCGATTTCTTTATCATGCTGATGATTATGCCGATGCTTGATATTGGGCAGTTTCTGGTAAAGGGACTTCAATCCGCGGTGTGCATAGATCGTTTGATGGAACTGCAGTTTAACCGTGACGCGGCTGTGGCGGATGGGCCGGAATCTCTACCGCGAACGACGACAGGCGAATTGAAATTTAGCAACGTAACTCTAAGCCTAAGCGCTCCAGCTAACAACGGAGCGAATGGCGCGCCAAACGGCGCTGGTGGAAGTGGCGAGCGAAAGCGCAACATTCTGAATGGTGTTTCATTTACGGTCAAGCCCGGCGAGACAATAGCGCTTGTGGGTAAAGTTGGTTCGGGGAAAACCTGGACAATGAATCTCATCCCGCGTTTGATTGATCCGGACAGCGGCAGTGTTTCGCTTGATGGCCGCGATTTGCGCGAGTATCAGCTTTCCGATTTGCGCAGATATATCGGCTATGCGCCGCAAGAGGCCCTATTGTTTTCCGACTCGATTGAAAACAATATTCGCTTTGGACGCGACTGGATTAGCGCTGACGATCTTGCATGGGCGGTTGACGTGTCACAACTTCGCGAGGAAGTCAAAACTTTTCCCAACGGCTTGCAGACAAATGTCGGCCCGCGCGGTGTGACGCTTTCCGGCGGACAAAAACAGCGCGTGGCGCTGGCACGTGCGCTGGCCGGTCGGCCGCGAATATTATCGCTGGACGATTGTTCATCGGCGCTCGACGCAGAGACCGAGGACCGCCTTTGGGAAAGCCTTGATAAAATTGAGCCGAAGCTGACCCGGCTTGTGATAACTCATCGCACTAAAGTCTTGCGCGATTCGGATAGGATTCTGGTTTTTGATGGAGGTAAGATCGTCGAGAGCGGCTCACATGAAGAACTTATGAAATCCGGCGAGTTTTACAAAGACATTTATCACCGCCACGAACTGGAAGAGGAAGTCTAGCGGCTTATCACGCCAATACCAAAACATCTATGGACTTTCGGCGTATATTTGTTATAGTACCCTCGTAGTAGGCGGAATCGTCCGCCTTTTTTGGGATGGAGGCTGGGTAATCTAAAGTTAGATAATGTGAAGATATAACCTGTGAGAAAAATAACTTATGACTTTAACTGATAGTCTGAAGAAAATTCGCAAAGACGGCGTCAATCAACTCTCCGATGAAATGCGCGTATTATTTCGCCAGTCAATGCAAGATATCGCCGCGCTGAATATTGTTAGCTCAAGCCTGAAGAAAGGCGATACCGCTCCGGAGTTTCAACTTCCTAGCGCCACGGATAAGGAAATCTCTTTATCGACTCTTCTGCGCGATGGCCCTGTTGTAATCAGCTTCTACCGTGGGGCGTGGTGCCGCTTTTGTAATCAGGAGCTGATTTCACTCCAGGAAAATCTTCACGAAATCGATCAACTAAATTCATCGCTACTTGGAATCTCGCCTCAGGCGCCATCATCTGCGCGCGAAATGATCAAAGAAACAAAAATCACATACGAACTCCTGCACGACGAAAAAAATGCTGTCGCGAAAATGTTTGGCGTGGCGTACTTATTCCCGGAGTCCTCGCGAGAATTGAATGAGCGGTTGGGAATAAATGTTCTCTCTTTTGCCGATGACGATGAACCCGAGTTACCGATCCCCGCAACATTCATAGTAGATCAAGACCGCAAAATTCGCTTCGCGTTTGTCGATTCCGACTATACCCGCCGGGCCGATCCGATTGACATAATTACAATATTGCGCCGCATTCAGAAGGGTCGGGCTTAGCGTATCTCGCGGGCGTTTGACAGTAAATAAGAAAACCCCACCTGAAAGGTGGGCCACCCCGCTACCCCGCCATAAATTTAAGAAAATAGTCAAGACCACTTGGGCGTTATTCACGCCCGACGGGTCCTGACCTACATTAAGAAAGAACACTTGTTCGGCCACGTGGCCCGGACATTTGTCCGGGTTTCTTCCGATCTTGATCCTGAAACTGAGTTGCGCTCTCTTTAGCGCTCGGCAGATGTCTGCCTCCACCCGTCCACAAAAAACATTGGTGCGCGGCGGATGCCTTGGGTGCCCCACAGCTTGCTGTGGGTATTGACATCTGCCCGTCCACAAAGAACATGTTTCTTTTTCGCGGCCGATTGCGTACATTACCTTTTGTATGCTACTGGCAATTGACATTGGCAACACGAACACCGTCGCGGGGCTATTTGTTGACGGCGAGCTTCAGTCGAAGACCCGTCTCGAATCGGTTCGCATAAATCCGTTCTTGAATATCTGGGCGCCCATGTGGGGATGGTTTCAGCATGTCACGCCATCGCTTGAAGAGCGCTTTGATATTGCGGTGGCGTCGGTTGTGCCGCAACTGACTAACGATGTTGAGGATTTTTTCGAAACCAATCTAGCGCTGCGACCATTTATCATTGACTCAGACACAAAGCTCCCCCTCAAACTCAAATACGATGATCCCTCGCAGATCGGCCCGGATAGAATCTGCAACGCCGTCGCGGCCAAAGAGCTCTATCAAAAAGACAATCGTCCGGTGGTAGTGGTGGATTTCGGCACCGCAACAACATTCGATATTATCTCAGCCGATGGCGATTATCTGGGTGGTATTATAGCCCCCAGCCCAAAAACAGCCGTGGCCAACCTGGCTGAAAAAACCGCGCTTCTTTTTGAAGTTCCCATCGAACCTCCCGCGACCGGCATAATTGCCAAGAACACCGAGGACGCGATCAAATCAGGCATGTTCTACGGCACGATTGGTATGATTGAATATATGCTTAACAAAATTGCCGAGGAACTCGACTCCAAACCGATTGCGATAGCCACCGGCGGACTGGCGCCGCTTGTGAACAAACACTGCAAACTATTCGAAACCGTCGACGAAGACCTGACGCTTAAAGGGATAGCGCGGGTGTTTGGAATGCGGTGAGGAGTTACAATCGATTGCTTTCATTATGGCGATGCTACCAAATTTCAAAGAAATCTCCGAACTCATAAAGAAGGGCCTAACAATTGAGGCCCAGGAAAAGTTCATGGAGCTTCGCGAGGGAGCGGTCAAACTGCAGGAAGAGAATCTGAGTTTACGTGAGCAGGTAAGAGAACTTGAATCGCAACTTGCGATTCGCGGGAAGGTCGTTTGGGCAGAGCCGTACTATTGGCTGGAGGAGGACGGAAAGCGGGATGGACCGTATTGTCAAAAGTGTTACGATTGTGACATTAAACTGATTCGACTACAAAGGGGAATTAGAGGAGTCTGGAATTGTCGCGCGTGCAATTCAGGATTCACAGACGGGGAATTCAAACGTTAGAGAAACCCGTGGGTGTGCCACCAATTTTGTGGGTTTCTTGGTTTAAGCAAAGAAATAGGCAGAACCAGCAAACGGTTCTGCCCTACGCAGACTAAAATGCTATTTTGGACATGTCAAGCAATTCTATTCGCGCTTTGGTTTACCGTAGTGGCCTTTGTGTGGAATAATAAATGGCGTGGACTCACTGACCAAGCTGCAATATATAGGGGACCAATAGTTTCAACGCTATT
>JACZUZ010000235.1 GCA_022572905.1 Candidatus Zixiibacteriota bacterium
GTCTTTTGGTCAACCAATGACTCTCCCGCAAGTTTGGCCATAACGCCTGATTCGAATAATTATTTGAATGTCTCCAATTATTTTCTTGAGCGAGAGCCGATTCTGAAACAACTCAATGATTCAATTCCCTCCTTTGAAGAAAGCATTGTCTTATGCGGCCCCGGATACGGGTTTATTCTCGCGATAATCAGAACTTTACCGGGAAATGAGATACTAAATATTCTCATCACACAATCTATCATAGGCGCTCTGAATTGTCTTCTGCTTGCGTTTCTTGCTTACAGACTAGCGGGATCAAAAGTCACTGCAATTCTAGCGGGTATTATTGCCTCGTTTTCTCTGACTGGTATAGCTCTCTGCTCGATGGTTCTAACTGAGACTATATTCATTTTCTTCATATTGATATCCCTCATCTTGTTTATTGAGGCGTGCAAGACGAATCGCTGGACTCTCTGGATTATGGCCGGATTATTCATGGCCGTTGCGGCGTTTGTTAGATCAGCTGGGCTTTATCTGGGGCCGTTTATTTTATTTGTTCTTGTATTGACACCTAAAACGGCCTTCAATTTTTCCAAAAGGAAAATACTGATCAGGGCTGGTCTGGCCACGCTTGTTTGTATCGGATTAACCGGTACATGGGCCGCACGAAACTATGTCAGACACGATCTATTTACACTTGCGGAAACTGGACCGCGCGCGGTGACAAGATACCTGATGGCTAAAGTAATTAGTTCTCAAACTCCCGGCGCTTCTACAGCGGAAATAGGCAAAAGGTTGTTTGATTCCACATCTTTTGGAATGTCTTACCCCAAATTGAGCATGAGCGAAAGGAAAGCCGAAGACATTAGGGTTATCAAATCTACCTTTGCGAAATATCCCAGAGAGACTATTTTAACATATCTTGATCTTATCCGAGCCAACGTCACTCAAGACGCGCATTTACATGCGGTACTTCTAAAGAAATTTCAGGGATTATGGCTCGGTATATCTGAGCGCATTACAAGCCACCTGGGATACAAAATAATTCTTTTCCATTTTCTGGGGCTGGCGCTTCTCTGGTGGCGTCAGAAACGACTCGCCGCAATATTTAGCGGGGCGGTATATTTGTATTTTGCGCTACTGTGTGGATTCACATTCTGGCAGGGATCGCGACTATTCTTCCCCGGCCAAATCGGCTGGGCTATTACCTGCGCTTTCGTTTTCTCGGTGGCGTCTGATGAATTGAATCGCTTGAGAAAACTAAAACTCTGGAATAAACTATCTCTCTTCACAAAAGTGATTTGATTTTTCGCTCAACTCTTGGAGGGTAGGCTTGCGGGGGTTATATTATAGGTTCGCTCCGGCCGGGCAAAATATGAGAGTGCGGCCGAGGGTGACCAAATTAATTGTGAACCATCAGGAATAGAAAGCCAAACCTCTGTGACTGCCAGAAACGTACTTTGGATCAAAGGAGCGCGCGAGCACAATCTCCAGAATCTTGAACTTGAAATCCCTCGCGACAAACTAACTGTAATCACAGGGCTTTCCGGCTCGGGAAAATCATCGCTGGCATTCGATACTATCTATGCCGAAGGTCAACGCAGATATGTAGAATCGCTCTCGGCCTATGCGCGCCAGTTTCTGGGGCTTATGGAAAAGCCCGATGTGGATTTCATTGAGGGACTCTCGCCCGCGATTTCAATTGAGCAAAAAGGCGCCTCAAAGAACCCGCGGTCAACGGTGGGGACTGTAACCGAAATCTACGACTATCTCCGGCTTCTTTTCGCCAGAGTGGGCGTTCCCCATTGCATGAAATGCAGCCGCAAAATTTCCCGCCAGACTGTGGAGCAAATAGTTGACGCTGTGCTCACATTCCCCGAAGGCGCCAAGATGATTCTCCTGGCCCCGCTCGTGGTCGGCAAGAAAGGCGAGCATATCGAAGTTATGACTCAAGCGCTATCGCAAGGTTTTGTGCGCTTGCGCGTCAATGGCGAAACAATCGAAAGCGTAGAAGACGCTGAACTCGACAAAAAGAAAAAACACACAATCGAGGCGGTAGTCGACCGACTTATCATAAAGAGTGGCATCAAACGCCGTCTGGCTGATTCGATTGAAACAGCGCTACGCACGGGTAATGGAACCTGTTTGATAAACATCGACGGAACCGACCACCTCTTCAGCGAACAATTCGCCTGCGTCCATTGCGGAATAAGCTATGAAGAAGCGGCGCCGCGATTGTTTTCATTCAATTCACCATTTGGCGCCTGCTCCGAATGTTCGGGACTGGGAACCAAAATGGAATTTGAGGAAGGGCAAATTATTGCCGACCCCTCACTTGCCGTGAACAAAGGCGCTATTGCGCCCTGGGGTGAGGAGATGGCTAACTGGTATCGCTATATGCTTCGCGGCGTGGCCGACGCCTATGGTTTCAAACTCTCCACAGCGTTCAGTAAACTCTCGAAGAAAAATCAAAACATCATACTCTATGGTTCGGGCAAAAAAGAAATTCGTTTCCGCTACGAACACAGCTCTGGCAAAGGCTCTGGCTCGTACACATCAACATTCGAGGGTGTAATCCCCAATCTCGAACGCCGTTATCGCCAGACCGAAAGCCAGGGCGTGCGTCAGTGGCTTGAGCGCTTCATGGTTATAACTGACTGTCCCGCATGTGAAGGAGCGCGACTAAAACCCGAAGCGCTGGCGGTGTTACTCGACAAGAAAAACATCGATCATATTACGAGAATGTCAATTAAGGAAGCTACGATCTTCTTTAGTAACCTCGAACTTAACAAGCGCCAGCGCACTATAGCCAAACAAATCCTGAAAGAAATCAAAGAGCGCTTGAGCTTCTTAAATAACGTCGGGCTGACATATCTCACGCTCAACCGCGCCGCAACGACGCTATCCGGCGGAGAGGCCCAGCGCATTCGGCTGGCGACGCAAATCGGCTCGCGCTTGGTGGGAGTGTTGTATATACTCGATGAGCCTTCAATCGGACTTCATCAGCGCGACAATCGCAAGCTTATCGCAACGCTAAAGAGCCTGCGCGACTTGGGGAATACTGTAATCGTGGTCGAGCATGACGCGGAAACGATCTTATCCGCCGATTATGTAATTGATCTTGGTCCCGGAGCCGGTGTGCATGGCGGTAAGATTGTATCACGGGGAACACCGCGCCAAATCGCCGCTGATCGTAAATCGCTCACCGGGCAATATCTTTCCGGCCGAAAAAAAGTTCCCATGCCAACAGAGCGCCGAGCGCCGAACGGAAACTATATCACACTCAAAGGCGCCACCGGCAACAATCTAAAGAAAGTAGATGTCAGTATCCCGCTGGGCTGTTTTGTGGCGGTGACCGGTGTGTCCGGTTCGGGTAAATCATCATTGATTAACGAAACGCTTTACAGAATTCTGGCCCGACGATTTTATTCCACGCGCAGAGCGCCGTTACCATACAAAACCATCGACGGACTCGAATTCATTGACAAAGTCATCGACATCGACCAGTCCCCAATCGGACGTACGCCGCGCTCAAATCCCGCCACTTACACAGGCTTGTTTACATACGTCCGCGATCTCTATGCCTCGTTGACTGAGGCCAAGGCGCGCGGATATGCCACAGGGCGGTTTTCGTTCAACGTCAAAGGCGGTCGTTGCGAGGCCTGCCAGGGCGATGGAATTATCAAAATCGAAATGCATTTCCTGCCGGATGTGTATGTGCCCTGCGAAGTCTGTAAAGGCAAACGCTACAACCGCGAAACGCTCGAGATAACATACAAGGGTAAATCAATCGCCGACGCACTCGATATGACAGTTGATGAATCTCTTACTTTCTTCGAGCATATCCCGCGCATTAAGAAAAAACTGATGACACTCAAGTCGGTGGGTCTGGGATATATTCATCTCGGTCAACAGGCGACGACACTGTCGGGCGGCGAAGCCCAACGCATTAAGCTCTCCACGGAATTGTCCAAGACAGCGACAGGGCGCACATTTTATATTCTTGATGAACCCACAACTGGTTTGCATTTTGAGGATATACGCATGCTGCTGGCGGTTTTGCATGAGCTTGTTGATCGCGGCAATACGGTGGTGGTGATTGAACACAATATCGATGTAATCAAAACGGCGGATTATATAATTGACATAGGCCCGGAGGGCGGCGACGAAGGCGGGCGGATTGTGGCCTACGGTACACCGGAAGAAGTAGCTCAGACTCGCGCGAGTTATACGGGACAGTTCTTGAAAACAGTTATCAAACCGCGTCTGGAGAATAAGAAACTAAAGAAAGCGGCAAACTCTCTGAAAGAGAAGAGAGCGCTTGTGGGGGGGTGAGGGAGCCGGGCGCCGCGTGGTGTCGGCGGCGGTTCTTGCCAGGCG
>JACZUZ010000236.1 GCA_022572905.1 Candidatus Zixiibacteriota bacterium
GAGCGAACTTATTGGTATGGAAGAAGACTTGATCGTGTCGCGAACCCGCAGTACACGCAGCCCGCACTATTTGCCCGCCGTTATTAAGCGCGATGTGGGGTTTGAAGTGGTTTCTATACTTGAAGAACAGAACACGTCATTTCCCGGAATCACTTATGGCATGGATAGGGTGCGCAAGTATCCGATCGGACTCGCCACGGAATGTTTTACCGGGTATGTGGGCGAAGTTAGCGATGAAAATGAAGTAGGAGAGAATGGACCACGCATAGGGAGTCTGATCGGCAAGCAGGGCATTGAGAAGCAATATGATTTCATGCTAAGAGGAAGAGAAGGCACTCGCTTTCTGGAAGTTAGCGCCGCCGGAGTTGTGCTTGGCGATCTCGCGGACAGACCGCCCGACCCCGCCACGCCCGGCGCGGAAATAACTCTTACTATCGACGCTGATCTTCAAAAGTTCTGCGCTGACGTATTTGACACATTTTGTTGCGGCGCCGTTGTGGCTCTCGATCCAAACAACGGTGAGATTCTCGCGCTCGTTTCAAAACCGATATTCGACGCCAATATTTTCTCGGGCGTGATTTCACCTGACGTCTGGAGCAAAATTCTAAATGATCCCCAAAAACCGCTCTTGAATCGTCCCCTGGATGGCCGCTATCCCCCCGGTTCGGTACACAAACTTGTTTCGGCGGGAGCAATCTTTGAAGAAAAATTAGTCAATCCCAAAGCGTACCGGACAGATTGCAAGGGAGGCTGGCAATACGGACGACGCTGGTTTGGGTGCTGGAAATCAGGGGGGCACGGCAAAACCAATCTTACCAATGCCATTACTCAATCATGCGACACATACTTCTATCAAATGTCCGGAGAGTTGGGAATTAACCGCATGGCAGACTACTCAAGGAGATGCGGTTTTGGTTCAAAAACTGGTATCGACTTACCGCAGGAAAGCTCAGGTCTGGTGCCGACAACAGACACGCTGGATAAATTTTATCCCGATGGCTGGACGAAAGGATTGGCGTTGAATTTGATAATCGGGCAGGGGGAATTACTTGTGACACCACTTCAGGTGGCGCAGTTTTTCGCCGGGCTGGCCAACCACGGTGTGGTCTATAAACCGCATCTTTTGAAATCAACCTCTTTCCATGATCGTGAACTCCACGCACCCGTGCCCGAAGTGTCATTTCGACTTCCGTTTTCCGCTAAGACTTTAGAATTTCTGAATAAGGCAATACTGGATGTTGTTCATTCGGAGCATGGCACAGCTCGTGGCATAGCTCGCAAATCATTCCAGTCAGCCGGTAAAACTAGCACAGCGCAAAACCCCCACGGAGAAGAGCATTCATGGTATGCGGGGTATGCGCCATTTGATGACCCGCAGATTGTGGTTGTTGTCCTTGTGGAAAACGGAGGACATGGATCGGAAGTCGCCGCTCCCATGGTTGGGAGAATTTTTGAAAATTATTTGAGCGACAAAGCGGATTCTTCCCATGCGGAATTGATTATTGATTCAGACAAAGAAGAATTGTCAAATTTGATAGATAGATAAACAGAAACGCGTCACCAGAAAACTTCCGGGAGCAACGTCGTAGCAATATTATCCCAAATGTCTATTTCATACCACAACCTCGATTGGAAGCTGATCTTCTGCGCCGGCGCTCTGACGTTAATCGGCATACTTCTGATTTTCTCGGCGCATTTCTACAGCTCGTCGGAGTTTCAGCAAGATTATTTTCTGCGGCAGGCCACGTGGTTCGGCGTTGCGATAATTGCGTTCCTGTTTGCGCTCAATTTACCCCTTAGAGTTTTTGAAGCTACCGCGTACTTGCTCTACGGAATATCTCTCGCCCTTCTTGTCGCCGTACTGATGTTCGGTACTACTCGATTGGGAGCCACGCGCTGGTTTGATTTCGGTCCTGTCAGTTTCGCCCCGGCTGATCTGGCGAAAATCGCTACTCTTCTGGCGCTGTCGCGTTTTTTCGCTTATTCACGGAGGAAGGCAACCTCAACACGCAATATGGTATTGGCAATTATTATGATCGCCGCGCCGGCGGCGTTGGTTCTAAAGCAACCCGATCTCGGAACGACCCTGATTTTCTTAGCGCTTTTTCTTGGTCTCTGGTTCTGGAGCGGAGTAAGTTTGGCGCGCGTTACACTAACACTGTCTCCGGCAGTTGCGATTCTAGCAAGCCTGAGTCCGGTAACGCTGGCGCTTTATTTCACAACAATTCTGGGATTCGTGATTTATTTTCGGCCGCGTCTGATTGTGGCCAGCGCATTGATTACAGTCAATCTGGTTTGCGGCATTGTTACTCCGCTACTCTGGAGCGGCCTGCATGAATATCAGCAGAGAAGAATTCTGACATTCCTTGATCCCGGACAGGACCCGCGCGGCGCCGGGTATCAGGTAATCCAGTCGCGAATTTCAGTCGGCTCAGGAGGATTCACCGGCAAAGGATTTTTGAATTCCACGCAAAGCAGGCTGGAATACCTCCCGGAAAGACACACCGATTTTGTTTTTTCAACTCTTGGCGAGGAATTCGGCTTTATTGGGGCGATTGTTGCGCTCGGGCTGTTCGGATTTCTTCTGTTTCGAATGGTGCAAATAGCCGCTCGTTGTCGCTCCAAATTTTCATCAATGATAGTCTTTGGAACCGCAACAATTATTCTGTTTCAAATGTTTGTAAATGTGGGTATGGCTATTGGGATTACTCCGGTTACCGGCTTGCCCCTGCCGTTTGTGAGCTATGGGGGAACCTCGCTTGTGTTTTTCTGGTTCTTAATGGGGCTGGTAATTTCGGCGGAAAACACCTGGCAGGAATACTGATCGGGATTACCAAATTTTACAATCGCAGAACTTCAATGGTCGTTTTGAAATTAACAATTGATTACCAGGCCTGAGTTAAATAGACACACAAGCGCTACCAAAGCGGTTTTAATTTGTTTCCTTTTGCTTTTTGCGATTCTCTCTCATCGAATTCTCGCGGATGAAGCAAAAGATATTCTCTCCAGACTTTATTCTCCCGAACAAATTGCCGCCAAAACCTCTCTTGAATCTCTCATAGCTAGAGGGCAAATCAAGGCTTTTGGACTTAATGGTGTTTTTGAAACACAATTTCTCGCGCCGGACAAATTAGTTACCAGGGTTAACTTTGACGATCTAGCATTTGCGCAGGTCTATTCCGGCGGCGAGGCCTGGATTGTCGATCAAAATGGCGCGGCGACTACGCTCAGCGGGATGGAGCTAGAGCGTCTGTATTGCTCTGTCCTTCTAACAAGCGGAGCCTGGCTCAGCGATACCCTGAAATCATACACTCGGACATATTTGGGAAAGACGCTATTTGAGGATGTTAACACTGGGGAAATCGAGCGTTATAATCTGGCGCTAACTTCATCGACTGGCTCCATGATAGAATTATTTCTTGATACTCTAACAGGTGACATAGTTGGCACAATAGAAAACTTTGATGATGTAAATCTTACTATGACGATGGCCGACTTCCGCGAGGTAGCCGGGCAGAGGCTAGCGTACCTTGCAACAGTGTCATCAAATATTCCTCAGTTGGAAATGGAAATCACTGTAAACGAATACATGATTGACGTTCCTATTGATAGATCGGTCTTCGAAATGCCGGCCCAAACTCACACGGATATTATCTGGCCGAAACAAACCGATAGTGTTGTTATTCCAATCGAATTTCAAAACGGACGCATATATGCTCGCGCGTCGGTAAATGGCTCGCGGCCGCTCAGGTTCATCCTCGATACTGGCGCCGGAATTAATATTATTAATAGACCTTTGCTCGAAACTCTGGGACTTTCCGCTATCGGCCAAATAGCGACCAAAGGCATCGCCGGATACGATTCGGCCGGATTCGTGAAAATTGACACTTTCAGGGTCGGCGAATTGATTTTCCGGGGCCAAACTGTGGCCGAGACTGATTTGTCGGCATCGCTGGGTCTTGACCCCGATAGTTTGGGGGGGATCCTGGGTTTCGACTTTTTCCGGAGCTTCAGAGTAAAGCTGGATTTCAAAAATGAAATCATGACAATCTGGATTTCGCCCGGGGCGGCTGTCCGGGCTGAGCTGGCGGTTCCGATGACCTTCATTTCCAAGATTCCTGCAATCGTTGTCAGTGTAGCGGGTATCGAAGGGAGATTTCTGGTGGATCTGGGTAGCGATGGCGCTGTTTTTTTGAACAGCTTCTTCGCCCGGAAAATAGGAATAGACACCCTCATCGTTGAAAGTGACTCTTACCAAAGAACTTCCGGCATCGGCGGCTCAATTTCGAGTCGAGCCATTATTCTGCCCGAAATGAGAATCGGCTCCAGAATTTTTCAAAATCAACCTGCCAGAGCG
>JACZUZ010000237.1 GCA_022572905.1 Candidatus Zixiibacteriota bacterium
ATATGTTCAATCAGGTCTTCAACAAGTTTCTCAAATAGTTCGCGTTCCAGTTTATGTATCTTTTCTTCGGCGGCCTGGATCAGGTCTTCCTGAACTTTCATTTCCTCCGTGATATAGCGCTCAGCGTTTACCAACGTTTGTTTGCGAATATATCTTTCCGGAATGCGATTTTTATGCTTGTGGGTAATTTCGAGATAGTAACCGAATACCTTGTTGAATCCGACTCTGAGAGTCGGAATTCCCGTCGCCTCTCTTTCGCTGTTTTGCAAACCGGCCATGTAGTTCTTGGCGCTGGCGATTGCTTCGTTTAGCTTGTCCAATTCCGCTGAGGCGCCTTTGCGAATTATTCCGCCCTGACCGGTAAGCAAAGGAGGGTTTTCGGTTAGCCCTGATATTAATTTCTCGGATACCAGCGCCGTATCAGGAGAAGTTCTAATTAAACTTTGTAATAGTTCCGAACCGGAATCTTTGAGCTTTGAAACAATTTCCCGTCCTGCCTGCAATCCCTGGCCGAGCGAAAGAGCCTGACGAGGCGAAAAACGCCGGATACCCAGCCTTCCGGCCAGACGTGCCAGGTCGGGTACGATTCGCAGGGTTTTCCTGATTTCGTTAGCGCCCTCACGATCAGACCTGGCAATTCCCACAGCCTCCTGCCGCTTGCGGATTGGTTCGATTTTAAGAAACGGCTCTACCAGATCGCGTTTGAGACGACGAGCGCCACCGGGCGTGATCGTCTTGTCTATCACATCAAATAATGAAATTCCCGTATCACCGTGACCGAGCGGCTCGACCAGTTCGAGATTGCGAACGGTGGCCGAATCAAGCGACATCCGGCTGTCTTTTTCGACACATGAGATTCGATTTATATGATCGAGTGTGTCACGGCGATTTTCTTTCAGGTATCTGAGAATTGCGCCACCGGCGCCGAGGGCCAGATTTGTGTCGCCCAAACCGAAACCATCAAGCGCGGTTACATCAAAGAATCGCTTGAGCTCTTCCTCCGCTATGGCCCTGTCGAAATGATAATTATCAAGCCGCGAATATTTGCGCCTGGAGCTTGAACCGTTTAGAAATTTTTCAAGCGTTTTGTCATCGGTAGATTCTGGGAAAATAATTTCGCGCGGATTGAGTATCGCCATTCTTTCGGCAATTTGCTCATCGGAGCCATCCATTACTTTGAACTCGGCCGTCGACATCTCCAGATAGGCCATGCCTGAGATTTTTTCCGAGCCGGGGTGAATGGCCGCCAGATATGAACTGGCGTTTTTGCTCGTCTCATCCTCAAGTGTCGATGTGCCCGGTGTGAGAATTTCCACTATATCCCGTTTAACAATTCCCTTGGCCGTCTTCGGGTCTTCGACCTGCTCAACAACTACAACTTTCTCTCCCGCGCGCAGGAGCTTACTGAGATATTTTTCAGCGCTGTGATAAGGCACACCTGCCAGGGGTTCCCTGTGATCGGCGTTGGCGCCGCTACGAGAAGTTAACGTCACGCCTAGTATCGGGGCCGCTTTGATAGCGTCTTCGCCAAACATTTCGTAAAAGTCACCCATTCGGAAAAAAATGATTTTGTCCGGATGCTCCCTCTTGAATCCGTAGTACTGCTTCATCAGGGGAGTGAGAATTTCGCTCTTGGAAACCATAGCGCTAAAATATGCCTAACCGAGCGCCTTCGACGCAACCGGTTGGTGTCACATTTCTTTGGAATTTTTGGATTTTCGTAAAGAATCGCGGTTAGAGCGCTAACCGTAAGCGACCCGCTAGCGCAGGACGATTGTAAAAAGCTCGCGCTCGCTGCGCTCCAGATTGACTTTAAGGGCTTGGGCCGCTTCAATCGTGGAAAATGAGCCAATGTAAACCGCGTAGTATTTTTTCCCGGAAATCGTTTTGCGGACTATTTCAACCGGCTTTCCGAAAGGTTTCAGTTTTTTTCGCTGGTTCTTCGCATTCTGATACTCCACGAATACCCCTACTTGCACAGAGTAGCGTGTCCCGACCAGCGCTTCGGCTTCGCCCGAGGAACCTCCCTCATTGGGATCTAATTCCGAGAGAAATTCCACCAGATCATACGTTCCAACCGCGCCGGGGTAGGCTTCCTGCAGAATGTTGAAATTCAAAGCCGCTTCATCAAATCTACGCGACACAAAATCGGTTCGTGCCAACAGGTAAAGCGCCAAAGGAGCAATCTGGTTTGACGATGAGCCGGAGAGCTTCAAAACTGACCTTCTTCCGCTTGAGGACGACTTTTTGCTGCTTAACTCATATCGGGCCAGATTCAGCCTGGCCCAGTCTCTGATTACTCGCGATGGTGATTTCTCGAGCGACCGACTGAGCGAGCGGGCCAGCTCGAAATCGTTGTTTCTCTCTGCCAGATATATTTCGAACCTGGCAAAATCGGTTCGAAATTCGCCCTGCCTGAATTCGCGCTGGTAATCGTCGATAACCGTTTGCAGTGAGGCCAGATTACCTCCGGCCTGATGAAAGCGGCCTAATTTCAAATAAATTCTTTCCCGATCTCGAGGATAAACGGTATTGGTGAGTGCGCTTGTCAAATATTTGTGGACCCTCTCACCTCTCGACTCCAGGCGGGCCATTTGAATCAGTTCGCCAGGTGAGCGATGGCCGACATCCACATTGCTCGAAAGAGCCTCTCTAGCCTCTTTAAGCTCTCCGGAATCGATATGTCGCGAAATTTTCTCAATCAAGGCTCTTTTGGGCTGCGCCTGAGCGATTTGAGCGTAAGCAATCACCCACAAGAGGCCCACAAGAGGAAGGAGGCAAAGCAGGCCTGTGAGGTTTGGCTTAATAAGCATTCGTATATCAAACATGAATATCACACATATCTATCACACAAGAAAATAACTATCCCGGCCAAATCATTTCCGCCTGGCCATCAACGAGATTATACAAGTTTATATGCTTTTACGAGTATTATCGGACTTTAACTGAGAGACTTTGACAGGATCTTATGAGCCGGTTCCGGCGGCGACAGATACTTCGGAATCGCTTTTCTTTTCTTCCTTGCGTTCAAGCATTCCGATCAGGTCGAGAATTTTCTTTTCTTCTTTGGTGAGAAGGTAAATTCTGGCCAGTTCAAGCACGGGCAGCGATGAATCCGGATTATCATCAAGGGCCTGCCGAAGTCGCTCCTCGGCGGACGAATAGTCTGACTTCTTGGCGAAATAAGTGGCCAGTTTTAAATTGGCAGGGAGATTGCCCGGGTCAAGCTCGAGCGCTCGGCGGCAGATATTTTCGATCTCGCCAAAATTGCCAATCTCATAGAGCGCTCTTTCGAGCCTTTCCAGCGCCGGACCTGAATGTTCCGGCGCCGAATTGACAAGCCGTTTCCAGGCTTCAATAGCGTCATGGGGTCTGTCCTCGTCCAGATAGCTATCCCCGATGGCCAAATGCGCGGCCACATTGGTTTCATCAAGCGCCAGCGCCTCTTTGAACGCCAGCCGAGCCGCGTGCCCTTTGCCATCCTTGAGGAGGCTTTGTCCGATCCGTACTTTGTAACTGGCCAGCGGCCTGCGCGAAAGATCACCTTCAACTTTAAGTAGAGTTTCGCGCACCACCAGAGCCTCTTCCCACTTGGCGGAACCTTCAAGAATCCTGAGCTGAGTTCGCAAGCCCCAACTATCTGAGTCGTTCATTGTAAGGTAATCCTGAAGGGAGCGCGAGGCGGCTCGATAGTCGTCCATCAGAAGATAATCCTCTGTAATGGCGCGATAGATTGTGATTTTCTGATTCTTGCTGAGATTGTGCCTGAGAATCAAATCGCGATCAACTTGAAGGGCCAGATCGGATTTTTGATTATTCCTGAAAATTGAACTGATTCGCAGATACGCGTCTATGTTGTCAGAGTCGGCGGTGACTACTTCTCGGAATTTCGCGAATGCGCCGCGATCATCACCATTCAGCAGCGCCTGAAGAGCTTCAATGTAAAGCGTGTTGTCGGTGGGTTGAGACGACGACTTGTATTTGTCGAACAGCAATATCGCGGCGACGACGAATGGTATGGCGGCGATTAGAATGACAATAAACAGATCCACGCTGTCATACTTTCTCTTTATTGGCAGCGGTAGATTTATTCATCTCTGTGGAATCGTCTTGGCTAAAGATGTCCTTCGTACTCTCAATCGAGCGATTTCGAAGCGAGCTTACCTCTTCTTTGAGTCCGCGAATAGTTCTGCGGGCTGCGTTTATCTGGCCCAAATGACGGAAATAAACGCCGAATGATAACGACAGAGTAAACGCCGCTCCGGCCAAAAACGCCCAAAACAAGGTCACCAGAAAAGGCACATTGTCGTATTGCCACCAGTAGAGATTGACACTAACCCTTTGATC
>JACZUZ010000238.1 GCA_022572905.1 Candidatus Zixiibacteriota bacterium
GAGAAGCGCTCGCAAGCCGATGATTTACTCAAAACCTCACGCGAGCGCTCGGTCGAGCTTGATCGAAAAGTCGATCTGCTTACCAAGAGAGAGCGAGAGATAAGTTCCCATGAATCGGATTTTCAGGTCCGCCAAAAGGGAATAGAAATTCGCGAAACTGAATTGACCGCTGTAATACACAAGCAAAATGAAAAGCTTGAAAAAATCGCCGGAATGACTCAGGACGAGGCCAAACGCCAGCTACAGGAGAACCTCATCGGCGAGGCGAGGATAGAAGCCGCAGCTGAGGCCAAAGAGATAAAAGATAAAGCGACTCGCGACGCAGAAAAAGAAGCCAAAGAAATTATTCTGGCCTGCATTTACCGTTGCGCGGCGGACAACACTGTCGACGCTGTCGTATCGGTTGTGAATCTCCCCAACGATGAAATGAAGGGACGAATTATCGGGCGCGAAGGTCGAAACATCCGCGCCTTCGAGACCGCCACCGGAATTGATGTTATAGTCGACGACACGCCGGAGGCGATATTGCTCTCAGGTTTTGATCCGGTCAGGCGCGAAATCGCTCGACTTGCTATGTCCAAACTTGTGAGTGACGGAAGAATTCATCCAACGCGAATCGAGGAAGTAGTCGAGAAAAGCGCCAGGGAAATGGAAAGCATAATCGCCGAAACAGGTGAGCAAGCCTGTTTTGATGTGGGCGTGCACGGAGTGCATCCGGAAATCATGAAACTCCTGGGCAAGCTTCACTACAGAACTTCTTACGGACAGAATGTGTTGGCGCATATAAAAGAGGTCGCCATGATTTGCGGACTTATGGCTACTCAACTTGGCCTCGATCCAAATCTAGGCAAGCGCTGCGGACTTCTTCATGACGTGGGCAAAGCCATTGACCGCGAAACAGAAGGCACTCACACCGAGCTGGGTGGCGAATTCGCCAGGCGTTACAATGAACACCCTATTGTCGTAAACGCTATCGAATCCCATCACGACGACGTTCCTAAGGAGAGCGTCTATCCGGTCTTGGTGCAGGCCGCCGATGCGATTTCCGGAGCTCGACCGGGAGCGCGAAGAGAATCGTTGGAGAATTATATTAAGCGCCTGACCAGACTCGAAGAGTTGGCCGACTCGTTCAAAGGAGTTTCAAAATCTTATGCGATTCAGGCAGGGCGCGAGATCAGAGTGATCGTAGAAAATTCGCAAATTGACGATTTGGGTTCTGATATTTTGGCCTCGGACATCGCTAGCCGAATTGAAGCCGAGCTGGAGTATCCCGGACAGATCAAGGTCACCGTTATCAGAGAAATGAGAGCGACTGAATACGCTCGCTAGAGATTTCTCGCGTCGTGTAATAGCGCTCATGAACGCTAGGAAGCGCAGGTAGGCCATACTTGAATCGGATCGCGTAATGTCGGATAATTTGAAAGTTATATTCTTTGCCGACCTGGTTGGAAAACCCGGGCGGCAAGCCCTTTCTCAGCTCTGCAGGCCGCTTAAGGAGCGCTTTGGGGCCGATCTGGTGATAGCCAATGTTGAAAACGTCGCCGGAGGGTTTGGGGTAACCCCAGAGATGTCGCGTAAAATTTTTCGGTATGGAGTCGATGTGCAAACATCGGGAAATCATATCTGGGACAGAGTGGACATCATAAGCTATATCAAAGAAGAAGACAGGTTATTGCGACCCGCGAATTTTCCCGGCCGAGCGCCCGGCAAAGGTAGTTATGTCATTGATCTTTTCTACCACAAAGTGGGAGTCATAAATTTGATGGGCAGGACGTTTATGAAAGACATCGACTGCCCGTTTCGCACAGCCGACAGGGAACTGGAAAAGATTGGAGACAAGACCAAAATCATCATAGTCGATATGCACGCCGAGGCCACTTCGGAAAAACAAGCCATGTGGGCCTATTTGGACGGGCGAGTTTCCGCTGTGATCGGAACGCATACGCATGTCCAGACCGCTGACGAGACAATAAGCGAGGAAGGCACCGCTTATATTTCGGATGTAGGAATGAGCGGACCGCACGATTCAATTCTGGGAATGAAGAAGGAAGCGGCGCTAGGAAGATTTTTAACCGGAATGCCAAAACGTATGAGTTGCGCGGATGGTGATGTGAAGCTCTGCGGTGTCGCTCTTGAAATTGAAGGAGAAACAGGTCGAGCGCTATCGATTGAACGTATAAAAGAAGATTTCAATCCGCTTGACATGGATACCTCCGAAAACGAATCGGAATTCAATGATGACTGACCCAGAATCAGCCCCCGCCCCCGCCCGCGCTCCCACCCCCACCCAAGGCGCGAGTTCCGAAAGTCCGACCGGAGCTAAGATTATTGACGGCAAAGTTGTGTCGTTAAAAATTCGCGATCAGCTTGCCGAAGAAATCAAAATCCTAAAAAACTCCGGAGTGACTCCCGGCCTCGCCGCAGTGTTAGTTGGCGAAGACCCGGCCTCGAATACTTATGTGCGAGCAAAGGCAAAAGCCTGCGCGGCGATCGGTGTTTACTCAGATGTTATCAGACTGGCGGCGGATATTTCGCAAGTGGAACTCGAGAGGAAGGTCCGGGAGTTAAATATCCGTGACGACATCGACGGTATACTGGTTCAATCGCCCTTGCCCGCCGGGTTGAATGAATTCGCTATAAACAAATTGGTCGATCCGGCCAAGGATGTTGACGGGTTCCATCCATACAATGTAGGCATGCTCTCGATAGGAGAGGCAACATTCGTTCCCTGCACACCTGTGGGAATAATTAAGCTACTCGAACACTATTCAATATCCACTTCCGGTAAGGAAGCGGTCGTTGTCGGGCGTTCAAACATAGTCGGAAAACCGATAGCCGCTCTTCTGGCCAGTAAGTGTGAAACGGGCAATGCTACGGTAACTATCTGTCACTCGCGTACCCGCAACCTGTCCGAGGTTTGCCGCAAAGCGGACATATTGATCGCCGCTATCGGTTCTCCGGGGTTAATCGGTCGGGATTATATCAAACCCGGCGCTGTCATTATTGACGTGGGCATCAACCGTGTCGATGATCCATCGCGAAAGTCCGGATATCGACTCATCGGAGATGTGAAATTTGACGAAGCCTGCGAACTGGCGTCATATATCACGCCCGTTCCGGGTGGCGTTGGACCGATGACAATCGCGATGCTTTTATCCAACACTGTGAAAGCGTCACGCCGACGCTTATGATTAGTTTATAATCTCCTCGCTCACACCGCATTGCGCAAAAGTACGCCTGCAACATGAAAGTGGGATCAAATAAATGGCCAAAGGAGGCGGTAAAGAAAGCCCCTTGACCGCTATGTTTTAACCGGCTATTTTGTTAAACGACGATTTACTCTCCCGTGGTACTTACGATAACCGGGCCCAAAAGGCCGATACGACAAATGAATCGACTCACATACCTCCCGACAGACGCAATGCGTTTACTCGCAATATTTCTTTTTGGCGCTTTCTTCATAAAAATTTCCGCTCTTGCCCAGGATAGTTCGGATCCTGAAGTTCCAGTTTATGCCTATTCATCTAATGAGCCGGGAGGTATTTGGAGCGAAGTATCCATAGATTTTGATCAGTCAAGCGCGACGCTCTCATCCGGCCAATCAGGCCCGATACCAATTCCGAATGCGGCATTGGCAAGCGATTCGAACACTGTCGGTCGTACCACAGATCTCTTAATATCCTTTCAATGGCCGAACATATTTGTTCTGGACGACTATATAGTTGGCCTGGCTTTTCCATCTGAATTTGAATTCACAAGCGGTCTTACCGTGACCTTTAGCGATGATCAATCGGCGCCCGATCCGGAATTGCGCGAAATTTCAATCACACCGCAAACGGTAACATTGCGCTTCCGGCGCAATTTCTTTGCTCCCGAACCGGGGCAAATGTCTTTCATTACTCTAAAAGATGTCACATTACCGCTTGTCGCGGGGGATTACTCTGCGGTAATATTTATTGGTGATACCGCTTTCAATATTCTGGCCGGTCCGACATTCACAAACGAATTCGCGGTAGTTCCCGAGACGCCGACATCTCTCGATCCTGTTCCTGGAAGCTTCGAGCCGGATATAATTGTTATCGGGAAACCATTCACGTTTTCCGCTCTGGCCGTTAAGGGTGGTCCCGCGCGAGATAGCCTACTATTTTCGAACTCTCGCTTCGAACTTTACAATCAATCCTATTTGTTTGGAATCGACGCCAGCGCTCAGGGCGCTGGAGACACAATCAGCTTGCTTTCTTCAGAAATAAATCTCTCTGCGAGCGTGGCGGGGCAGTTTTTCGGCGCTCGTTTTATTGTCGATGTAACCGAATCAATCGGCTCGCATTCAGACACAAGA
>JACZUZ010000239.1 GCA_022572905.1 Candidatus Zixiibacteriota bacterium
TGTTCTCATTAAAATAGGCGACACGCTCAGCGGCCCTCCAATACATGCCACGGACAGTCTAGGTAGATTTAGCTATACATTTTTGTTTGAATCGACTCCTATATCCTTTATGAAAAATGGGTTCTTGACAACCGTCTTTCGGGGGGACACCGCCTCCGGTTTAGACTCATTAACAATATTGCTCGTAAGAAAGTAATTGGAGAACAAAATCTGATAAGGAGGGATAATGAAATTTATTCTAAAACAGATAATCATTTTTTCCGCGGTTTTCTTTGCCCTAGACGGATGCGACAAAGAAGTCACAGGTTTTGGACATAAGGCTTTTGATTATTTCGGTGTAGTTCTGGACAGCGCAGACGTCCAACCTATTGATAGTGTTCTTATTACAATAACTGACACACTAATCGCCTCTCCATTGCATGCCACTGATAGCATGGGTAGGTTTAGCTTCGGATTAATTAATAGCCCGGACGACATATTCTTTATGAAGGCAGGGTACTTGACAACCACATTCCTGGGAGACACGGCCTCCCGCTTGGACTCGTTAACAATATTGCTCGTTAGAAAGTAATGGGTACTTTATCACATGATTATAAAACAAATGAAAATAAAAAGCGCATTCTTCGTTTTGGTTTTGCTGCTTTCTATTTGCGTAAATCCCGCAGAAGCGGCCGAATTTGTGAATCACTATATCGCCTTAGATAAGAGCCAATCCTATTCCAGACAAGAAATGGCCTCAATGGTAGCAGGGTTAGGAGGACAGCTACGCCATACACTTTCTCCGTATGAATTTATCATATATCTGCCGAAGAAGGAAGGGTACAGCCTGACGCGGAAACTGCAAGGCGCCTATATCGAGAATAGAAGAACAGAGATTTATACTGACAGCGGAATTTTTCTCGGAGCCAATATGGGTGGCCGGCGAACCGGCGACCATAGCCAAATCTGGGACATTATTAGGGGAGCGAAAGGCTCAGGATCAGGTGTAGGAAAAGTGGCCCTGCCGGGAACCTCCTCAGATTCTTTATTTTGTGGATTTGGCTCAGACCTGAGTGAAGGTGTAGGGAAAGAGCAAGCGGGTTCTCCTCTGCGAGTGTCGCAATTTACCCGCTTTATGGTCGGTGAAATAGCCGTTGCTATTGGATTAGTAGAGTCAAATGGAGCGGAGTATAACTGGATTTCCGAACAAGAAGACACTGCCTTTGCGCGAGCAATCATCGAATTTGATAATCATACTCAATATGCCTTTGATTTAGGTATAGATGTTCGCTGGGTGTATGAGTTTCATTCGAATATCCCGACGACCTTCGAACCAATAACTACAGATTATCCAGACGGAGACGATCTCGGATGGATAGGCGACGTGATGAACTATTTTGGGATGGCAAATAGCTGGGATGGTACGTTTGATTTGTCATATACATTAAGAACGACATACAAGACTAATTGGGCCATGAGTGTATTCGTTGTCATGAACCAACCCGGCTTTACGAAGTTTCCTAGCGGGCATAGAGCATTTGTTCCCATTCGTAATAATAAGGATGTCGCCACTTTTGTGGAGATATCATATACTGGACTAGTATTAAATGACCTAACCCTCCGACACGAAACCTCGCACATATTCGGTGCAATCGACGAAATTGATGGCGGCGATTTCTGCAACGCATTCATTGATTGCCTAGTTCCATTTGGGTATCTCTCTTATGTTAACGGCAATTGTGTTTCCTGCCCGGGTGGTGTTCTCTGTTTTATGAATGAACTAAACACAACAGATTACTGTAGCTTTAGTCTTGGCCATGTGGGCTGGGTTGATTCAGACGGGGATGGCGCTCCTGATCCGATCGACCCAAACAGTGGAGTTTGGATGTCGATATTTCCGGTAAGCCCTGGGGATACCGTAAATATAAAAAGCTTGGCCCTCCTCCCAGTTACCTCCTTAGCAATAACAGAGAATAATTTTGATGACAAATTTGGGAATGGGCTCATTATTTGGGACGGCAAGAATGCAAGCTACAATACAGAGGCGCCCGGATTCTACTATTATGTGGTCAACGAGAATCCTACTCAAGTTGGTGAACTACATTTAAGCAATCCTGCATCCACGCCACTAATAAGTAATGGCGCTTTCTGGTTTGATGACAAACTAAAGTTCAAGCTCACAAATAGCTTTGCGTATGTATCAATAGAGCTGTTTGATGCGGCTGGCGCTCTCTTCGGTAGGCCGCTTTGGGACAAATTTATGAAATCGAGCCCTACACAAGTTAGAGAGATCGATTTGTCTTTTCTCCCTGACGGTCAATATCGCGCGGATATTAAGACATGGACATCCCATGGGTCAAATGGCATCACTCAATCGGTGAATTTCATTCAGTATATTTGTGGCGACGCGGATGGGGGCGGAGATGTGAACGTCGGAGACGCGCTTTTTATCATCAATTATATATTCGGTGGCCCGACCATTCCAGATCCGGTGGAGCGCGCTGACTGCGACGGTGATGGCATTATTACGACCAGCGATGCAACTTACCTCGTTAATTACATATTTACAATCGGCTGGCCTGCTCCAATTTGTTCGGGATCGCAATCCTAGATCAGCAAGGTTGAACTCAATAGTAACGGTGGGTCGGAACGGTAGAATTTTGAAACTATTTTATGTTTAAGAAAATCGAATTTTACCGGACAGAAAAGAGGACGGCGAATCTAATCGCCGTCCCCCTGCAGATTTCTTGACTCGACATTCAATAACTATTGAATGTTTTTCTCTTTGTATTTTGCGTAGAGCTCTTTGTGCCGGTTGTTAAGATCAACTTTGCGGCCTTCAATGAATTCATAGACAACTTTGTTGGTTAGCTGGTCCAGGATGTCACCATCCGATACGACCAAAGTCGCCTTTTTGCCCACTTCCAACGAACCCAGATCCGCTTCCACCCCAAGAATTTCCGCGGCCGAAAGAGTAACAGACCTTAGAGCCTCTGCTTTAGAAAGACCGAAAGCCACGGCCTGCCCCGCCTGGAATGGCAGATTGCGGGTATACCATGATCTTCCGCCGCCAGTTAAGCAAAACTTCACTCCGGCGTCGCTTAACAATTTCGGCAGACGGTAGGCAAGGTCGTAGTCGTCATCCTCGTATCTTGGCGTGGCCTGCACAAATCCCAGGGCCACTGATATTTTGGCTTTCTTAAGTGAGGAGGCAAGTTTCCAGGCTTCGTCACCGCCAGTTATCACCATTTTCAGATCGAAGTCTTCGGCGAATTTGATCGCCTGTTTGATCTGACGGTAATCGTTGGCTTCAACAAACACAGGCATTTCTTTTGAGAAAACGGGAAGCATGGCCTCCCAGCGCAAATCTTCTTTGATTTCCCGGTTCGCTTGCCTTGCCATATAGTATGCGCGAGCATCCTCAAAAACATCGTGAAGACGTTTCAGCTTTTTGGCGTTTTCCTTTTTCTGCTCCTCCGCTGTCTTATCCATCCACCAGGCGGTAATTACCGACGAACTCGGCCAGTTTACATGCATAGCGGAATACATTTTCTCGCTGGCGTCTTCTTTTGTCCAGCCATCCAGATTGATTAGACATGATCTGCCGGAAATTATGTTGCCGTTTGGAGCCACCTGCGCAGTTGTAATACCGTTCGAGCGGATAGTAGGAATAATCTCCGAATCGGGATTGTACGCTATATGAGCGCTGACCTCGGGAGTAATATCACCCACTTCGGACATATCCCGCGTTGCGCGCACCGCTCCAACTTCTGTTAAGCCCAGGGTACTGTGTACGAGTATCAAGCCCGGATAAACTCGTTTTCCGCTTACATCAATTTTCTCAGATCCGGAAGGCGCAGCAATATTTCTGCCAATCTGTGTGATTCTACCGTTCTCAAATAATAAATCCGTTTTGCGCAAAATATCACCGCTGACTGTGTAGAGATCGCCTCCTTTAAGAAGGATCGGACTCTTCTGAACAGCGCCGGGCACATAGTCATGCGCGATTGCCGCTGTAGCCACAAACAACGGAGCCACAAACAACAGCGCCGCGCAAAAAGCAATTTGGAGATTCCTAATCTTAGTTCTCTTCATCTTCCCATCCTCCATACGTCATCAATATCATCGCAATGCCATTCTCTGGCCGCTTTTGTGTACGACCCCTTGTCTTCTTCGTCATCGGAATCTTTTGAGGCAAGAGCTTTTTGAATGAGTGCGCTCTTTTCCTCCTTGATAGCAAGACGCATTTTGGAGTCATCTTCAAGGTCAAAGTATTTCTTGCCGTCAATCCAGGTTTGTTCGACGACCGCGTAAACAGAGAGCGGATTGTCGCTCCAAATAACAAAGTCAGC
>JACZUZ010000240.1 GCA_022572905.1 Candidatus Zixiibacteriota bacterium
TTCAGCGAGTCAGCCAGAAAATTTCTCCTGGAAAGAGATGGTGAGAAACTGAGAATCTGGCTCTTTTTCACAGATAAAGGATTATTCAGCTCTAAAGAATTTAAGAGAGCTGCCAGCTTAATAAATTTGAGCGAGAAACAGTTAACGAGGCGTAAGAAAGCAGGACTTGAGAAGATTGTCTTTGCCGATTTGCCGGTTTATCAAAATTATATAGAACAAGTCGAGAGACTTGGCGCCAGGCATAGACAAAGTTCTAAATGGCTAAACGCCGCCAGTTTTGAAGTTTCTGTCGAAACTCTAGATCAAATAATGCAGTTGCCCTTTGTTTCTTCGATTGAGCCAATTGCAATTTATAAAAGGGCGCCTGTAAAAGTTGAGGAAATAAAGCCGCGAAAATATTTCCTTCAAACCTTGAGCGCAGATGCAATGAACTATGGCAACTCGGCCTTTCAATTGAAGCAGATAAATGTAATTGCCGTACATCAGAGAGGCTACCATGGCGAAGGCGTAACACTTGCAATTCTTGATACAGGTTTTAGAAAATCCCACGAAGCATTTTCGGCTCATTATGCCGATGGCCGGGTGTTGGCAGAGTACGATTTTGTCTTTAGAGATACTAATACAGCCAACGAGGCGATAGACGATCCGGATCAATGGAATCACGGAACTCTGACCTGGTCGACCGCAGGAGGACAGGTTTCCGGAACCCTCTTTGGGCCGGCTTATGGGGCGTCGTTTCTTCTGGCGAAAACGGAAGACTTAAAAGATGAGACGATAATAGAGGAATATAACTGGGTTGAGGCTCTGGAATGGGCCGACAGCCTGGGGGCGGATGTAATTTCCAGTTCACTGGGATACATTGATTGGTATACGTACGCATCGCTTGACGGGGCGACGGCGGTGACCACTGTCGCAGCGAATATAGCGGCGTCCCTGGGGATTGTTGTCTGCAACGCCATGGGCAATTCGGGTCATTTGGGGAGCGGTTCTCTCATTGCGCCATGTGACGCACACGATATTTTGGCGGTGGGAGCGGTTAATGTTTTGGGAACTATCGCGTCCTTTTCGTCGAGGGGACCGACATTCGACAATAGAATCAAACCGGAAGTTTGCGCGCGAGGTGTGTCGACTTACTGCGCACACGCCAACTCCGATGAAATATTTGGGAGCGCCAGTGGCACTTCGCTATCCACCCCTCTGGTAGCCGGTGTTGTAGCGCAACTTATTTCCGCTTACCCAACTTTGCCTCCGCTTATTATCATGCAATCGATTAAGGAAACTTCAAGTAACTCCAACACTCCCGACAACACTTATGGCTGGGGCATAATTGATTTGGAAAAGGCTCTGGCCTGGAGTGTGGATTTTTCTTCCAATCTTGAAATCGCAGATTTTCCGCAAACTATAGATTTTAGCTCGTTATCTCAATTGGAGATGAGCGCCTGGAGTTGGAGTTTCGGCGACGGGAATATTTCCACGGTACAGAATCCATCGCACACGTACGCGGCGCCCGGCATATATGATGTAAGCCTGACAATTACGACTCCTTACGGCGATCTCACATCGGCAAAACAGAATCATATAATGCTTCTCGCTGACACTGTGAAAGTTAGAACGGATTCGGGATTCGCCGGACATGAACTGACTATCTCGCTGGACATTGTTAACAGCCAGCCAATTCAAAGCATTGTTATGCCTTTGTCCTTCAACACAGGACTTGAGTTGACTTACGATTCTGTGAGTCGCGGAGCAAGAGCCTCCAGCTTTGACATACCGGCGCTTATTTCGTTTGATCCAATCGGCCAAAAAATTGCGATTCAGTTGAGCTCCGACAGCGCCATTCTCCCTCCCGGAACAGGAGAAATTTTGAGGATTCACTTCTCTGTTGGTGATACAGTTTCAAGCGGACGGTCAGGGCCGCTGACAATAACAAGTTTCAATGGTATTGATTTGATCGCAGTAACACCGAAGGCGGCCTTTCCGCCGCGGTTTGAAAACGGCTCAGCCGTAATTCAGTCTGTTTTACGTGGTGACGCCGATCACGATGCGAGAATCACGATAGGTGATGCGATTCTTCTAGCTAAATATCTTTTTCAGAGTGGACCAGCGCCGTTTAATTTCGAATCAGGGGACGCTAATTCTGATTTGTCTATTGATCTAAATGACGCGATATTTCTGGTATACTATATATTCCGAGACGGCCCCCCGCCAGCCGGCTAGAAAATCGCCGAATTGTTCGCAGAATTTTTTCTCTCCAACTCAATCAGCTTTTTTTTCATTTCCAATCCACCGCCATATCCGCCCAAGCCGTTTGACGCAACTACTCTATGGCAGGGGATCACAATTGCCAGCGGATTTGTCGCGTTGGCGTTACCGACAGCGCGTGCGGCTCTGGGTGAGCCAACTTTTTGCGCTATTTGGCCATAGGTCTGGGTTTTGCCATAGGGAATTTTCTTTACACCTTGCAAAAGAGTTTTTCTTTTGAATCCGTTTTCGCGGAGATCCATTTTGAAATCAAAACTCTGGCGTTTCCCTCTCAGATACTCCTTCATTTGCGCAGCCGCTTTGCGATTCTCTTCTCCGCCAGAGATTAGCGTCGCGTTCGGATACTTGGAAACCAGATGATCTTCCATTCTGGAATTGGCATCCGACGGTAATTGGATATAGATCACGCCCCGCTTTGAGGAAGCGATTTGAAACCTGCCCAAACTGGTCTTGAAACTATGACAACAAATGGTTTCGCTTGAAAAGTTTTTCCTCCCGGATTTCGACACACCCCTTTTCGATACGCTCTTGTTTGATTTCATATTCACTCTCTTCCTTTCTCTCCTATTTTTCTTTGACGGTCCGGAACTCACCATGTTGCCCTTCCAATTTAGCAATTTAATTGAGGCTGTTCCAGAGATAGAGCGTGAATAGTGATCTGTAAGGGCGAAAAGGCTCGGCAATTTGTGTCATCTGTGAATTCCCCGGCCTTTTATCCAGAGAAAGAAGGTTTTGCAAAGCCTTTTGCAAACCGATATCCCCCAGCGGAAAACCGTCGCTATGCCCCACACCTCGCATGAGAATATAGTTCGCCGTCCAGGGACCGATTCCTTTGACCTGGGTAAGTCGGTCAATGGCCATGTCATATGACTGTGTTTCCATCGACTCCAGATTCAGATCGCCGGATTCAATTTCCTGAGCTAGTCCTATTAGCGTGCGGGCCTTGTTTTGCGAAACCTGCAGTTCGCGCAATTTTTCTTCAGAGGAATTGGCGAGCCGGGACGGATCCGGACCGAAGCGCCAAATCTCGCCGCCTGCTTCGATTGACTCGCTATAAATTTCAGTTACTCGTTGGTACAGACTCACCCCAAAGCTCAGCGTAATCTGCTGACTCAAGACACCCAGTACCGCGGAATCAAAAACACACGGAGTGAGAGTTGGCCTTAGTCCTTGGGCGTTGGACAAAATCGCCGACAGAAGTTTATCCTTTTTGAGGGATTCGTAGAAAGGACTCAGATCAAGGTCAAGGGATAGCAATCGCCGCACGAAAGACTCAACCAGAGTCGGGACTCTAGTTTCAAATTCGGAGTGACCCGAAATGTATTCTGTCGCTGCCCACTCGACAGTCAATTCTACAGGCGCCTCGTCGGGCCGGTCTGATTCCTTGTGAGTCCCATTTTGAATAGACTTCGCAAATATATAGAGGCGGAGCGCTACCCCCTCAATTCTTGTGACAACTCTTAAAGCGGAGACATGGGCGAGGGCGAGGGCGCGGTCGGACTCGCTTTTTTTATGTGGGAATTGAACGAGAGAAAGTGACGAACCGAAAGGAAGTTTACTTCTCTCGCCAACGAAACTTAAAGAATGCGAAAAATCGAATGGAGCGGAGGGCGCCAAACTAAGGCGCCCCGATAAGACTGGTCGAAATGTTTTTCGCTTTGTCGAAACTGACTCACCCACCTTTGCATACGACTCTTGGGTCAAACGATTCTACTTCAAATATCGCCATATAGAATTCGCTCAGGTTTTGAAAATGCGCGTCGGGAGGCGCTGTCAATAACGCGGATTTGTCCCCGAATGGGCTTTCAATTGTTACCACCCTTATTCCGGCGGAACGGGCCGCCAAGACGTCATTAACCGTATCACCCACGACCAGCGCCTCACTGGCGTCAACTCCGATTCGATCTAACGCCAGATTGAAAATGTCCGGTTCGGGCTTTTGTTTCGCTTCATCACCACAGGCGAACGCTTCCAGCAGTTCGCTCCAACCCATTTTTTCAACTATCAGCGCAGTGTGCTTCCTTGTTTTTGTTGTTCCAATAGCGGTTGGAATCGATTGAGACT
>JACZUZ010000241.1 GCA_022572905.1 Candidatus Zixiibacteriota bacterium
TCTTAATCGAATGACAGCGTGGTTGTTGGAAACTCACGGAATAGTTTCGCTTGGCGCTCTGGGTTTTGAAAACGCCTATGCTCTGGCATTGCCGCGCAACATCGCCGATAGTTTGAGCATAATAACTCTCGCCGATCTGGCGCCGCATACGAGTTCAATGGTAATGGGCGCCGACTATGTTTTCTTTGATCGACCGGAATGGAAAAACGCGCGTGACGTATATCGGCTCAACTTCAAGGAACTGCGCGCATTCGATCCAACGCTAATGTACACCGCGGTGCGGGTCGGTGAAGTTGACGTTATCTCGGCCTATTCAACCGATGGGCGTAATGTAGAATATGATCTTCTTGTGCTTGAAGATCCGCTGCAATCTCTGCCCCCCTATGACGCGGCGCTTTTGCTGTCTCCGAAAATTATCGGAACACCGGGACTGGAGTCATCCCTTATGGCGCTCATAGGAAAAATAGATGATGATATGATGCGCAAAGCGAACAAGATGGTTGACAGCGATGGTCTGTCAGTGCGCAAGGCCGCCGCAATGTTGCGAGCGGAGGCGTTGCAGGGGCACAAGAAATAATTGCCGATTTATTTCCCGATACAGAACTTGGAAAATATTTGTTCTAATATGTCATCGGTGTAGACAACGCCGGTTATCTCATCAAGCGCCCTAGTCGCTTGTCTTGCGTCAAACGCAATCAACTCTGGCGATTTCTTTTCCGCGATTCCTTCCATGACCAGGCGCATCTGACCGAGCGCTTCGCGGAATTTGTTCAAGTGACGCTCTGATGTCACGATTAGACCGTCGGTTTGATCGGGCATGCTTTTGAGAATAAACTCCAGAACTATTTTTTCGAGCTCAGCAAGACCTTCACCTGTCTTGCAGGACAAAGGATATGTCTTCACATTAAGTTCAATGCCGAATTCTTTATGGGCGAGGTCGGTTTTATTTGCGACAATGAGTGTGCGCGCTAAGTCCGCTTCGCTTAAGTCAGATTTCGCATCGGTTGGCCAGGAATCAATTGACGAGTCAACCAGCCAAAGTGTCAAGTTAGCTTCGCTTAATATTCTTTTGGCGAAATTCTGCCCCTGTGATTCAATTTCTTCAGACGTTTCTCTCAAGCCCGCTGTGTCTGTAATCATGACTGTAAATTCACCAAGCGTAATCCATTCGGACAAATAATCTCTTGTGGCGCCGGGACTCTGGCTAACTATTGCGCGGTTTTTGCGAAGTAGCGCGTTAAAAAGTGATGACTTCCCCGCGTTCGGCCGACCGGCGAGCGCGATTTTGAATCCATCTCTTATTAAAGCGCCGCCACGGTATGAATCTATCAGAGCGCTTAACGTTCCCGTAACTTCTTCGCAGATTGATAACAATAAGTCGTAATCATCAGAATCGATTTCCTCTTCGGGGAAGTCCACATACGATTCGAGCGTGGCGAGTAGCGTAACCAGCCGCTCACGCATACTTTTGATTAAGTCTCCCGTTTTACCAAAAAGATTATCGCGCGCGGCGCCGAGCGCAAACTCAGACTTGGCGCTGATCATTTCGGCGACCGCCTCGGCACGGGTTAGATCAATGCGATCGTTAAGAAAGGCGCGCTTGGTAAATTCACCGGGTTCGGCGGGTTTTGCGCCTGCGTCGAATAAAGTTTGCAGAATTGAACGCAGCACAATCATTCCGCCGTGACAGAATATTTCAACCTGCTCGTCGCCGGTATAGCTTTTACCCCGGGGCATCCAGACAGCAAGCGTTTCATCAAGCGCTTCCCCTCCGGGAGATTTCGCAAAGGGAGAATAGCGCATCATAAACGCTTCGGGTGTGTCAGATCCGCCTCCGCTTCCGTCCTTTCTTTCGCCCCAGTTGAGAAACGGCGCGCAAAGCGCCAGCGCTCCGTCTCCGGCCACGCGAATAGCGCCAACTCCGCCCTCGCCGGGAGGCGTGATAATCGCGGCGATAATTTCTTTCTGCGCCGCAGAGTTCATTTTATAAAGTATTATCTAAGAATGATTAAGCGTGATTGTTAGCGAGAAGGCGCCAAGCGAAGTTATGACACCTGGGCGTTCTTCCTGGCTCGCATTTTGTTTCCCCACAACTGCTCGGCAAATGAAAACGCCGAGAATGTGCTCCAGTACAAGACCAGTCCTGCGGAGAATCTGAAAAACATAAAGCCAAAAACTAGCGGCATGATGTACATCATGGCCTTGTTGCGCGGATCGGTCATACTAATTTTCTGCTGCAGGAACATCAAAACGACCATAACCAGAACAAGAATAATATAAGGATCACCAATCCCCTGCGCCCCGCGCGAGAGATCATCCCACCAGAGAATAAATGGCGCTCCACGAAGCAGGATTGTGGAATTAAACACCGAGAAAAGCGCAAAGAACAAAGGCATTTGCGGCAAAAGCGGCAAGCAACTCGCCAGAGGATTTACTCCCGCCTCTTTGAAGAGTTTCATCTGCGCCTTTTGCATGGCCTGAGGATTGTTCTTGTGCTTCTCTTTAAGCTTTTCGATTCTTGGTTGAAGGTCCCTCATCGCGGCCATCGATTTAACTTGTTTTCGCGAGAGCGGCCAGGTGATTACCTTTATCAGTATACCAAAGAGAATAATTACAAACCCATAGTTTGGAATAATCGAATAAAGAACTGGCAGAAGCCACATAATCGGAATAGCGAATATCCGAATCAGCCAGCCCACTACTGGTGTAGTGCCGATATCAAATATCTGCTGGAGTTCGACACCGTAATCGCTCATCGCGCGCCAGTCCATAGGCCCGGAGTAAATTGTGAACGTGTCAGACAGATTAGGGCTTTCGAGAACCGGAAGAGTCATTCCCATCTTGAGGACCCGCTTACTTATCGGGTTGCCGTCATGCCCCTTGATCTGGCTCTTTTTACCACTCGCGAAAACTTCTTCGCCATGTTTGTTGCGCGGAATCATCACGTTAGCGAAATACTTAGTGCGTTTTCCCAGCCATGTTACATCGGCGGATACTTTTGAGTTAAAATGATCTCCCTCCCAATCACCACCAAAAAACAAAATTCCTTCACTGCCGAATATCGTTGGTCCTTGAGGAAGCAGCGCCATTATCATCGAACTGGTATAGTCGCTGTTCTCATCAAGCCCGGTGGCATGCATCTCCGTCGCCCAGCTAAGATTATATTTTCTTTCGATTCCAAAGTGTCTTCGATCAGGGATATCAATTACCAGATCAAATGAATGCAGGTCAGGAGAAAATATGTATGTTTTTCTAATTTCAGCGCCGACGCTGTCGGTGTAAACAAAACTAACGCTTTGTGGATTTGAGCGCGCATCTATCGTCGAGCCAGTTCGTTCACATGTATATACCAGCTCGCTCAAGTCAAGCATTCCGCCAGCGAGTACCGCGCGGGGTTCCGGGGCGGTTGCGCCGGGTATCATTTCTATCATTTCTTTTTCGCCGAACGCGTAATTGTAGCTCGCCAGCTTTAATGAAACCGGTCCGCCGCCATGCGTTGAGAGCGCCACTCTGTATGTATTTGTTTCCACCCAAACCGTCTCAGGAGGATCGACAGGCGCCGAACCGTCCAGCGTTGTCTTTCCCAATGATGCGTCAAGCGAGGATTGGACGGGCGTTGTAGTTGTGTTCGCAGTGATCTGTTTAGCTGGAGATGTTGCTCTCTCGTTTTCACCGAATTGAGCGTCGCTACCGATACCAGTTGGCTCTCCTTGCGCTTGATTAGCCGGAGTTTGTCCCGAGGGATCGGGCGTGGGGGCGGTTGGCGCCAATCCGAGATAGCTCATTATTGGAAACCAGAAGATTACCAGAACCCCGAGCAATATTACAAGTATTATTGTCTTTCTATCCATGAACTTTAGTGTCTACTCTGATTATTATTTTGAGGATCGTTTTCTTCAAGAATGTTAATTTTAAAAATGCTAATTGCTCAATATTCTTAGGGAGCCCAATATTTTTAGGGAGCCCAATATTTTTAGGGAGCCCAATATTCTTAGGGAGCGTAGTCAGGGAACCGGATCGGGTCCGAATTTTCCCCAGGGATGACATCGCAAAAGACGCTTGATAGCCAAAAGACCTCCCTGCGCCGGGCCATGTTTACGAATTGCCTGTTCGGCATAGCAGGAACACGATGGCTCAAATCTGCATCCTCCGCTCAAGAGCGGCGCGAACGTAAAACGATAAGTCCAGATCACTCCAATAAATAGTGTCTGAAAAATTGCGCCGATTACTCGTCTGATGATAGAGCTTTTGGAGGAATCGCATTCCACATGTAACGCACTTTGTATCGTATTGGCCATTTTAGCTTTCGTTCCGGATGAACTTTC
>JACZUZ010000242.1 GCA_022572905.1 Candidatus Zixiibacteriota bacterium
GCGTGAAGGTGCGACAGGTTTAGTCGAAGGACCTCGGCGGCCGCCCATGCGCCCCACCAGATATAGTCTGTTCGTGATTTATCTGAGCGACTCAATTCTTCATCAAGTAACTTCCAGATATTATCTTTTCTGTCACCTAAAACGTCCCATTGAGGTCTGAGCCAGTTCGACCATTTTTTCGGATCAAGATCATCGAGATAGAAAACCCGAGCCTTTAGCTCTGATAACTGAGGGTGAAATCGACCCTCATTTGATTTTTTTATTGAAAAAATCACGACTTCAACGCCCTGACGTTCAAGCTCAAGAATTTCATTGAGTACGAATGTTTCGGACAGTCGTGGAAACATTTTCACGAAATAACCGACGCGCAACTTGATCTGAGATTCCTTTGGTTCGCCCATAATCTTAACCGTTCTTCGCACTTTGTATTAGTTCCCCGCACAATCTGGCTACGTTCTCCGCTCCGTTGAAGTTGATGAGATTTTGTTCGCGCGCCTCAGCTAATGGGGATCGCGGTGAAGATAATTCGCTCTGAATATCTCGGAAAAGAGAGTCGGGAGTGATATCATTTGGAAGAGCCATTCTTACCAGGCCGAGCGAGGCAAGACGTTTGGCTCGAATGAATTGTTCTGCGCGCATAGCCACTCGAGGAATGATCAGCGCCCTTTGAGCGTATTTCAACACTTCAACGCTTGTATTGTATCCTCCAGTAGCAATAACAAAATCACTACGCTCGAAATATGAGCGGGCGCCGGGAACAAATTGATGAATCTCGACTGGCAGTCCTTCCGCAGAGCGGCGGAATTTTTCCAGTAGTTCTTTACCGACTAGCGGTCCGGTGATTACCACACTGTCAAAATCAAGCTTATCCTTGTTGAGTCGAAGGGATTCGAGGTAGGTTCCTATCACCTCGTTACCGAGATAGTCGCCACCTCCTATAGTTACTACAACAAGCTTTCGATTCGATGAAGATCCGGTCGCTGACGATTCAGATGTATTCACGCCGGAGGCGCCCGACGAATTTTCGCAAACATAATCACAATATATTGATTTGTTAGCAAGACTATCGGGAAATCCGTACTCTGAAACAGGATCGTATATTCTTTGTGTTCCGTAAATGAATATACGATTATATACGCTATCCAGCGTGTCATAAATTCCCTCCGCCGCCCAGCGCGCTCTAACTTTTGGCGGATCATCAAATATGTCTCGCATGCCAAGCGCTATTACGGTTGACGGAGAATATTTCATTAACCAACAAAATGTCGGCTTCAATTCGCCTTTTAATCCGAGAGGAGAATGATCAACCAATAGTAGATCGGGTCTGAATGTCATCGTTGTTTCTAGAATGTTTTTTGATCTTTCAGAGAGAGTTTCTTCAATACTCCCGCTACCGTCACGCGGCGCATATTTTTCGTCATCGATTTTTACAATTGGTGAGAGAGTGACGTATTTTAGTCCTTCGGGCGATGAAAATTTATTCGTCATAGTAGAGCCTGTTAACAGGAGCATACTCAGGTCCGGAAATGAATCCCGGAGCGCAAAAGCGATATTCAGACTGCGCCTGATATGACCGAGTCCGAAACTGTCATGCGAATAGAGTAAGACTCGCTTGCCGGAGCCGGTGAAAACAGGATTATTTTGCGTTGAAGAAGGGACACTTGCGACTTTACCTGAAATCGGCGAATGTGATGAATGCGCCGTCTCGGACGATCTATTAATATTCATACGTCCACTTGCCTGTCTGATTCTTATATCTCATTTGGTGATTAGCTTACACCAGTCCCAACATAAGTAAAGCCGTTTCCTCTGAGAAATTCAGGAGAAATTAGATTGCGAGTGTCTAATACATATCTACTCTTCATAATGTCACCGATTTTCTTCCAGTCAAGGAGTTGAAATTGCTTCCACTCGGTCAGTATAATCAAGAGATCAGCGTCCTTGGCTACACCCTCAGCGCTGTCACATAGTTCAACATTTTCGAGTAACTGAGATGCGTCGCCATTGGCGACAGGATCATGCGCAAGAATAGTCGCTCCCTCTCTTTGAAGTCCGCGAATAATGTCAATTGCGGGTGAGTTACGTAGATCACTTGTTTCGGCCTTAAACGTAAGTCCCAGCGCTCCTATCCTCTTGTTCTCCAGATCGCCCAGAATGTCACGCGCCTTTGAAACAACATAGTTGCGTTGTAACAAATTTGCCTCTCGAACTGCACGTGCGATCGTAACCGACGCATCATGCGCATGCGCCAGACCAATGTATTCGGAGAGATCTTTCGGAAGGCACGATCCTCCCCAACCGGGACCAGGGTCGAGAAAGTCCGAGCCAATGCGCGGATCAAGTCCCATGCCGCGGGCGACTTCAAGCGCGTTTACGCCAATCTTGTCGCATAGCTCAGCCAATTCATTTACGAAGCCTATCTTTGTGGCCAGAAATACATTCGAAGCGTACTTAATCATTTCCGCCGTTTCGTTATTTGTGACTACAATTGGAGTGTTTTGTTTCATCCCCAGCCGGTGTATATTCGAAATCAGTTCAGTCGCTTCCTGATTGTCTCCTCCGATAACTATTCTCTGTGGATGAAAGAAATCATAGACGGCGGTCCCTTCTCGAAGAAACTCAGGGTTTGAAATCACAGAGATTGCATCGCTGCTGTTTCTTAGGAGCGCTATTTTTTCTTTGACTTTTCGAGCCGTTCCTACAGGGGCTGTGCTCTTGATAACCACTACCTGATTCGGTTCTAGATTATCCGCGAGCGATTGAATCACTTTGTCTAGCGCCGACAAATCGGTTCGGCCGTCCTTGCCGGACGGTGTGCCAACGGTAATAAATATCGCTTTAGCGCCTTTGATCGACAGTTTCAATTCTGCGCAGAAAGAAAGACGGTCTCTCTTAACATTGCGTGCAATCAATTCGTCGAGGTCTCTCTCATAAAAAGGAATTTTACCGGACTTTAGTTTTTCCAGGCGTGACGGGTTGTTTTCTACGCAGATAACAGAATGCCCAAAATCCGCGAAGCCCGCAGCGCTGACCAAGCCAACGAATCCTCCGCCAATTACACAAAGAGCTGAACCAGCCAGGGGAGACGCGTTTTCAGCAAGATCAGCCGACCCGGTCGGTTGAGCCTTCGGAGCTGTATCAAAGCCTAATCTTTCGGGAGTTCTCATTGTCATCCTATGTCATATCTCTTATATCAGTCATATCTCTTATATCATATTATCGTCTAGGGGTGGAATTGTCGGAACGCTAGAATTGTCTGAATACTATCAGAATACAATTAGTCCACCCACGCCAAGAGTGAACAATTCTGGTAAATCAAAATCAGCGCCAAACGACCATAAATCGTAATACGTTGGTACTCAGCTGATTAGACGATTCAGAGACAGCCAGTGAAAGGCCTCAAAGTCGAAAATTTGGTTCAAATGAACCAGCCTGGTTCATTAGGACAATTCGACTTCCGAATCGGTTATCTGGTGCCTCTTGATACGGTAGCGCAAGGCCTCTCTCCCGAGAGAAAGCGCCCGTGCGGATTCACTTACATTTCCGCCGTTTTGTTTTAGAGCCTCCAGTATTACCGCTCTTTCAATCTTTTCGATATTCACGCCGCTTTGAGGAAGAGAAACCCGTATTTCACCCTCAGATGACATTGCGAATTCTATTGAAGTTGATCGGGGAAAGTGCAAATCGGAGGATGATACGTTTTCGTTTGTGGACAAAAATGTTACTCGCTCGATAGTTTGTCTTAATTCACGGACATTTCCTGGCCAGTGATAATTCAAGAGCGCATCTTCGGCTTCTTTGGTAAGGGTTTTGGTTACTCCATATTTTAGTCCGAACCGCTTTAGAAATAGTTCGGCGAGTTCAATGAGGTCTTCACGGCGCTCTCTTAAAGGGGGTGTTTCAATTGTTAGATTGTTCAATCTGAAGAATAAATCTTCTCGAAATTCCCTTGAGTCCTTTAGGTCGCGATTTGTTGCGGCTATGATGCGCACATCAAGCGAGAAATCTCTGAGTCCGCCGATTCTCCGCACTTTTTTGTTTTCTATGACCTGGAGTAGTTTTATTTGCGCTTCGGTAGTCAGGTCGCCGATTTCGTTTAGGAAAACCGCTCCTCCCTCCGCAGTTTCCAGAAGACCTCTCTTGGAGCTGGTGGCGCCTGTGAAGGCTCCTTTTTCGTACCCGAACAATTCAGCCTCTTCGAGTCCCTTGGGAAGTGTGGTGCAATTAACTTCGATAAAAGGTTGGTCGCGTAGCGCGCTTTGGAAGTGGATGGTTCTCGCAATCAGGTCTTTGCCAGAGCCGGTATCACCGAGAATTAG
>JACZUZ010000243.1 GCA_022572905.1 Candidatus Zixiibacteriota bacterium
AGCAGACCCTGTTTTTGTTTTCGCATCTGTGGCAGAACCGCTTTGATGCACCTGAAGACGCCTGTGATATTAACATCGAATTGTTGGTTCAGTTGTTCCGCCTTAAGGGTTTCCATCGGGCCACCCCAACCGCTTCCGGCGTTGTTGATCAGGACATCGATTCTGTCAGTTTCGGCGATCATATGTTTTACGGTTTTGTTGACCGACTCGTCTGAAGTTACATCCATCTCCACTACCTTAAGCTGAACGGATTCCTTCTTAGCGAAGTCCTCAAGGTTTTGCGCGGACTCTTTATTTTTGCCGTCAACTCCGCGCATTGCCGCATAAACGTGATGTCCCTCTTTTGCGAGCTTCTTCGCTCCCTGCTCCCCGAAACCGGTACTTGTGCCTGTGATTAGGATTACTTTGCTCATATGACTTTCCTTTCCATTTTTTGTTGCGTGCAGACTAGCTATTTAGCGCTATGAGTCTCACGATGATACATTCCAATTAACAAGATGGACTAGAGTCATCTCTATGTCAACCAGACGCACGGGGTGGGCCACCGGTCTTGAATTTGACTTCTTACATCAACTGTTCTATATTAAATATCTGGGAGCGCTAATAATGATGGGAGATGTGCGATGAAATTTCGAATCTTACTCACAATCATTCTAGCCTTAGCGACTTCTGCTTGCGAAACTCACCAGTTGGTCAGCTCCCAGGGACATGGCCGCATAAACTTCGCCAATCTCGAAGTCGGTCAGTCGAGCAGTTATATACGCTTTAAGGGTGAAAATTACTTTGCGTCTGACGATTCATCGTTTGTGTATTTTTCGGACACATTGATTGTAACGGTGATCGCAAAGAACAGCGGCTGGTTCACGATCGAGGAAAAAATCAGCGCCGGGTCGCTTGCCAGGCGCGACTCCGCCCACGCCGATTCAGCGCTTCTTCAGGATGCGACAAATATCTATACGAATAGAATAGCGGTAATCATGGATTCCCTGTATCTCGAACACGCTTCAACAAGGTTTGTCGAATCTTATTTATTTCAATTCTCTCTGCAGGATGTCTTCTATATCGACGGAGCGCTAAGTCTTGAGCGAATCACGGAACCGGAGGTTGTTTTGCACGGATGGAAAACAAACGATTGCGCATGTAACTTCCAAGGCACAGTCTCAGAATACGATCAGTTAGGAATCGAATACCAGGACCTTAATGTGATTGTGAATAACGAGTCTATGCGGACCGACGGGCCAGGACACACATATCTTTACTCGCGAGAGGACGGTCTGGTGCACCTGTATTGGGTAAACCCATGGACCCAGAGGGCTATTGGTTGGGATTTGCTTTAGGGGCCGGGCGCTAGTAACTGGAAACTCACCCTAGACTTCGGTGAGCTCACCCGGCCCAAAGGTTGGGCCACACGGTCACTCAACGACCACACGAGAACAAGAATCAATAGGGATAAGACATGAACGAAAGCGCATGGGAGATGGTAAAGATCGTTAGGGATTCTGAAAATGAAAAACGTATTGATGACGCTTCCAAAAGCCTCCTGTCATTCGCTCCTCCATTGGACAAGGACAGCGTTAGCGAAATTATCTGGGAAATGACAAAGATCATGCGTGATAGCAAAGATGAGGATCGCCGCGCAGTAGCTCAAAAGATTCTCATTGTTTTCAAGGACCTCCAGCTCGCCATGTATTAACAATGGGTAAGCCCACCTCCCCCTTGCGCTATTTCCAGCGGTGGTTTAGATTTGGGGGAGTCGTTGAGAATCCCACCCTTTGACGACATGCAGCATCGCAGTCCGAAAGAAATATATGCGCGAGTATTCTTCAAAAAGTGAGTCAAAAAGAAAACCCAAACTTACTGGGTCAACCCAAAAGGCCAGCGATGATTTATAAGCTCAAATACTAAAGGGCAATTATCTGCTTAATGAGAATCCGTATAATGAAAGAGAACTGAATGACATTCGGGGCCGCTACCGAACGTGGGTAGAATACAACACGACGCTCTTGCAAAGCCTTTTTGATTCAGATGCAATCGGTAATAGCTATGCAGAATCTTCTGGTCCTATAGTCCTGTCTGGACTCTCTGCTTCATATGAAAGGCGCGAAGCAGTGTTGGACCACATCAAATCATCGGTAAGGAGTCTGATTTCGATTCGCGATCGTCTAAAATTCTTTGAAATGACCGTTGATGATGTTTACGAGAATACGCCTGTTACCAATACTGCTATCGAAACAAGCTCCAGGAAAGTGTTTATCGTCCATGGACATGACGAGGCAAAAAAACTATCTGTTGCACGCTTAGTGGAATCGGTAGGTCTTGAAGCGATCATCCTTCATGAGCAAGAGAATTCCAGCAGAACATTAATTGAAAAATTAGAACATAATTCTGACGTGGCCTTTGCAATCATCCTCCTGACTCCCGATGATGTCGGCGGTGAAAAAAATGGGGATCATTCTGAACTACAACCCCGTGCTCGCCAGAACGTAATTTTTGAACATGGTTTTTTCATGGGCCTTCTAGGCAGAAAAAACATTTGCTCCTTATATGTCAAAGGCGTTGAATTGCCGAATGATCAGATGGGCATAGTGTATACTGTCTTTGACAATGAAGGTTCGTGGAAATACAAACTTGGAAGAGAAATGAAAGCAGCGCATTTGGATGTTGACCTAAATAAAATAAAGTGACTATCTGTGTTAAGCAATTTCTCTTGCTCAGCCCCCCCACTAAAAAACCCCCAATCTCTTTCAAGATCAGGGGTTTCTTATTAAAACCGGCGGCGTTCTACTCTCCCACACAGTCTCCCATGCATTCTCCCATATAGTTCGATCGACGCTGAAGGGCTGTCGACTTAGCCTTCGTCTTCCCCTGTAGGTAATGGCAGATTTGTGTTGAACATATCCACCGCGACTTTCCAGGTTCCATCGGCTTGCTTCTTCCAGATGGTTGCGTATTTGCCCTTATCAACAACAGTCTCGCCATCCGGTCCGGTAAATGACAACTCGTATGTCCCAATCGTATACCCCAAGTCTCCCGAACTGGAAACTTCAACCGAAGTAGCCTGCCAGCTCAGAGCGAAACCAGGCAGTGCAGCCATGTCTTCCATGATCTTACGCGATGCATCATATCCTTCAGCAATAGGCGCATGAGGAGCCAACATTATTGCATCACTGGCAAGAGTACCGTAAGAACCCTCCCAGTCTTTGCTTGTTACGGTCGCGGACCACGCCTCGTCCGCTTTTCTAATTGCCGCCAGATCAGCGTCTCTTGTATCAGTTTTGGCTTCTTGCGATCCAGCGCACCCAAATACCATAAGCGCGAAGCACGGAATTAAGAGAGAAACTATTCCTTTGCGTGCTGTCATTTTTCTATCCCTTCTCTTTAAGTGGTGAGTAAATGGACATCAACTATTTTAATACATCCTGCGTGGCAAATTACATGAGTCGGACAGAAATTGCAAATTGAAGTTTGGAGCGAAATACACGCTCCCCCCACTAAAAAAACCCCCGACCTTTCTCAAGATCAGGGGTTTCTTATTAAAACCGGCGACGTTCTACTCTCCCACACAGTCTCCCATGCAGTACCATCGACGCTGAAGGGCTTAACTTCTGTGTTCGGAATGGGAACAGGTGTGACACCTCCGCTAAAGCCACCGATACACTTTGTGTGCTTGTCGAAACCGCAAGGGATTTCGACCTACAAGTGCTTTTATAGTCAGCGTTACTGTGGTGGTGAGCCGAATGTAACGCTTCAAATATTCTCTTCGCTGAATCTAATACCCACCGCAAGCAGTGGGACACCACGATAATTTGAGAGTTTTGTTGTTGTCGGGTTTCTCGCTCACTTTCGTTTGCTTTGGAACCCGACCTACAATTCTTATTCACCATTCTGGGTGGCCCGGACATTTGTCCGGGTTTCAATCAATACCCACCGCAAGCAGTGGGGCGCCACAATAAAGTGAGAGATTTGTTAATAAATAGACGCATGAGGTGTTATGTCTCTCAAGAAGTCGCACAGGTTGCCTTAAGAACTTTAGATCGATGTGAAATTTTTAATCGATCAAGCCTCACGGCTGATTAGTATCACTCGACTGAACATCTTACGATGCTTACATCTGTGACCTATCGACCTGGTAGTCTTCCAGGAGCCTTCAGAACACTTACGTGTTGGGAAACCTCATCTTGGAGTCGGCTTGGCGCTTAGATGCCTTCAGCGCTTATCCGTTCCGGACACAGCTACTCTGCGACGCCACTGGCGTGACGACAGATGCACTGGCGGTCCGTCCGACCTGGTCCTCTCGTACTAGGGTCAGCTCTCC
>JACZUZ010000244.1 GCA_022572905.1 Candidatus Zixiibacteriota bacterium
GTATCCGGATTTGTCGACTCCGCAGGCGTTTCCCTTTAAATTAAAATCAATTAATTCCGAGCCAGTGCGATTCCCGAGTTATTCATTGGCTCAGATGTCACTTTCCGGTTTGCGAAAAGCGACCGGCGAGTCAAAAGTTAATGAGAAAACTATTCGCAAGGCTATTGCAAGCGCTGTTCGCAAGCAGGAAAAAACCATCGCGCATATTGAAGCTGATCAAAAAGAAGCCGCCAACTATGACCGTAAGCGACAGATTGCCGATTTAATCAAGTCCAGTCTGGACAAAATACCGGTCGGCGCGGCATCTGTTACGCTTGATGATTTATACGATGAAAATTCAGAAAGTGTCACAATCAAGCTTGACCCAAAACTCACCGCGGCCGAAAATGCGGATTTGTACTATCGCAAATTTCAAAAAGGTCGCGACGCGCAACCACAGCTGATTCGTCGGCTGGAAATTTCTCGGGCTGATCTTGCAAGACTGAGTGAAATAGAAACGGCGCTCGCCGATTCCTTTGAAAGCGCCAGCGCACGTTATGAAAGCGAAATAAATGAAATTGTTTCGCGCCCTCGCAGCGCCGGAGGTACCAGGGAATCCGCTCAGCGCCTGCCCTATCGCATCTATACTCTTTCAACGGGCGCGAAAGTGTTTGTGGGGAAACAGGGCGCTGACAATGACGAAACAACATTCAAACATATTAAACCGTATGAGCTATGGTTTCACGCCTCACAATGCTCCGGATCGCATGTTGGTTTGAAATTTCCTTCGAAGTCTTTCGCGCCTTCAAAAGAAGAGATAGCGGAAACAGCCGGTATCGCCGCCTGGTTTTCCAAGGCTCGCAAGAATAAAGCGGCTCCTGTCAATTACACGGAACGGCGCTATGTTCGCAAGCCGCGCAAAGCGAAACCAGGTCTGGTGACGATTGAGCGCGAAAAAACTATCATGGTCTCCCCGCGCGAACCATCCGCAAATGCGAATTCCTAGAGTAGACGTTTATAAAGAGCGTCCATCTGATCGAGACTGCGCTCCCAGTTAAATTTCTCGTTAACACTTTTCGCGCCTGCCTCCCCCATCTTTTCGCGCTCCGTTTTGTTGGATAGTAATCTTTTGAGCGCCGATGAAAGAGCCACCTGGCTCTTTGCTTCGAACAATAATCCGGTTTTCTCATGACTAACAATTTCCGGTACAGCGCCGGAAGCGCTGGCGATCACCGTCAAACCCAGGCCTTGCGCTTCAAGCGCCGCCATGCCAAAACCTTCCGGTATGCGCGTCGGCATTACCATTATATCATGCTCGGCAATAAATTTATATGCGTCGGCGGAGTCGATGTAACCGGGGAAGTCAACTTTGTCCTCAACGCCAAGCTCTATGGCCAGCGAAATCAGCTTGCCAAGCAGTGACCCCCGGCCGGCGAGAGTTAGTCTTGCTGTGGGGAAGTCATTCGCAATTTGCGCGAATGATCTCAAAAGCGCTTCGGGACCATAGAGCGCCAGTAAATGTTTGAAAAAAAGTATTCGCACAACGCTTGGATCTTTCTTCGCGTTTTGTTTGGCGTTTGCAATTCGTTCTTTATCCAATCCGAATGGAATAACTTCGGTTTTGGATCTTGCGACGGGGGAGATTTCACCGATACATTTTTTTAAATAATCCGACGGCGCTGTGACCGCGCTAGCTTTTCCAAGATTATACCGTACCAGGCGGCGATATATTGGTGACGATATTGATTGGGTCACATCAGATCCCCATGCGGTCAGAACTAACGGTATTAGTCTACTATTCGCTTCCGAAAGAGGGAGCGCACCCAGGGCGCCGCCACGCGCGCACGATGCGCCCCAGAGGGCGTAGCTAGTTAGAAAGTGGGCGTGAATGAGATCGGGTTTGATTTCGCGAGCGAGTTTTCTCACTCGAGGCAGATAGCGCAAGTACGACAACCGCCCGAACGGCGATTTGGGTAGATTGATAACCTCTATCCCGTCGATTGGTTCGCCATCATAAGTGACTACAGTCACTTCGTATCCGCGCTGGGCGAGACCCTTGACCCACGCGCGCAAATGATTCGACGTCGACCAACCGAGTGTTAGGATTCGAGGCATGGGTCGTTTATTATTCGATCCGCTCAGTCCTGATTAGAAGGTCAAAACTGCATGAGTGAATTTGAAATTAGTTGAAACGCGGTCCGCTATTTTTTCGCCGAGTCCGGCAACCAGTCCGGGTGTTCGGATTTTAGGACGCCGCCTCTGCCGGATGTATTGCCTTCGAGGCGTTTTTTGCCGGATGAAATTTTAGTAACGCGATTTTCTTTAGGAGAACCCACCGCAAGCGGTGGGGCACCCTTACTATGGGGTTGGGCGCCCCTGCCAAGGGGTGGGGCACCCTTGCCAAGAGTTGGGGCGCCGATAAGTTCGGCTGTGTCACCTGTAAGACGGATTGGGGCGCTGTCGGGTGTCGCCGGTTCGCCTGTCATGCGGGCGATTTCATCTATGAGCACATCAGCAAGTTCGCTTTCTTTAACCTCGCCGATAATCTTGCCATGCTTAAACAATATCCCGATTCCATCACCACCCGCGATGCCAATATCCGCGGCCATTGCCTCGCCCGGACCATTAACAACGCAACCCATCACCGCGGCTTTGATTGGTGTCTTAAAATGCGCGGTTCTGCGCGCGACTTCTTCGGCCAGCGGTATCATATCAATCTGGCAACGCCCGCATGTGGGACACGCGATAACGTCAACGCCCTCTTGTTTGAGTTCGAGCGCTTTTAGAATTTGCTTGCCGACTTTAACTTCTTCAACCGGGTCGGTAGCGAGCGAGACGCGAATAGTATCGCCCAGTCCGTCCATCAATATAGCTCCTATACCAACGGCGGCCTTAATTGTGCCTGCCCAGACAACTCCCGCCTCGGTAATGCCGACATGAAAGGGATACTCGGTCATCTCCGCCAGAATCTTGTAGGCGTAATAAGCGGTGTTAACATTTGTGGACTTAACCGAAATAATAATATTATTGAAGTTGTGGTCTTCCAATATCTCGATCTGTCGCATTGCGGCCAGCGCAAACGCTTCCGGATCACTATGGCCATAGCGCTCTAAGAGATCGCGCGGAAGTGAACCGGAATTCACGCCAATGCGAATCGGAATGAATCTGTCCTTGGCGGCCTGACAAACTTCCTCTACTTTATAACGCGCCCCGATGTTGCCGGGATTGAGGCGTACTTTACTGACTCCCTGGCGAATAGCCTCAAGCGCGAGTTTGTATCTGAAATGAATATCCGCCACCAACGGGATATTTATGCGCTTCTTGATTGCGCCGAGCGCTTTGGCGGCGTCCATATTCAAAACTGAAACACGGGCGATCTCGCAACCTTCGGCTTCAAGCGCATTGATCTGGCGAACTGTGGCCTCGATATCACGCGAGTCGGTAGTTGTCATCGACTGCACGGCTATGGGAAAGCCGCCGCCGATTATAGTGTCCGCAATTTTTACCCCGCGCGATTTACGCCTTGTTGTGGCTTTTTCAAACTTGCGGAGACCATAACGATATTTGCCGGTGTATTCCTGGCGCCCGATAGCGTCAGCGGGGAGTTCTTCGGCTGACGAGCCGTTTACGACGGGCTTGATGTTTTTATTGTTTTCGTTTGTCATGTGGATAATTTGAATTCTTACGGATGTGTTTCCCTTACCATCTTACACATCACGCCCAACAAGATCGCCCACAGAATGGCTCAAGTCAATTTTGAAAGGAAAAGAGTCAGTCTTTCATGGAGGAATTTTTTGTTGAGCTTGCGGAGAGTCGGATTTTGCGCCGATCCGCTTGGTGTCTTGATCTTGATGGGCTTGCCCATGCTAAACTTGACCCTGACAAGTTTGAGCGGTATTGTCCATCCCGATGAGTCCCAGATACAGAATGTTCGCAGTGGCCGGTCTGGCCGCCTTTATCGCCACTTTCGAGTCTTCGTCGATCAATGTCGCCCTGCCGACTATTTCGAGGTCGTTCGGTACCAATCTGAATGGGGTGTCGTGGGTGATTTTGGCTTATACATTAACAATTGGCCCAACGCTGCTGCTTTTCGCCAAACTCTCCGCCCGCATCGGGATCAAACCCGTTTATCTGGCGGGATTTTCGCTGTTTCTGATTGGATGCCTCGTATGTGGGTTGGCCGGTAGCTTTAATATGCTGGTGTCGGGGCGGGTATGTCAGGGATTGGGAGCGTCGATGATTATTTCGCTTGGCCCGGCGGTAATCACACGCGCCTTTCCCAAAGGCGAACGCGGCAAAGGAATGGGCCTCGCTGGTATGGTTGTCGGGG
>JACZUZ010000245.1 GCA_022572905.1 Candidatus Zixiibacteriota bacterium
AAAGCTTATAAGAAGGAATCAAAAAATGACCTCAAAACAACTCAATACTCATAAACTCTGGGATCTCAAACAGTCACCCTGGATAGATGATATCTCCAAGTGCATGATAGACACAGGAGAGCTCAAAAGACGCATTTACGAGGAAGGCATTCGCGGGGTGACAACCAATCCGAGTATTTTTGACAAGTCGATATCATCAGGTAACTGCGGATACCCCGACGAAATGCGTAAGTTAATTGAAAAGGGCCTTGATGAAGTGGGAGTGTACGAAGCTCTCTCTGCCGATGATGTTCGCAAAGCGGCCGATATAATGCGAAAGCTCTATGATGAGTCAGGCGGAGACGACGGTTTTGTCAGCTGGGAGGAGGATCCCCAGTGGGCCAATGACGAAGAGAAATCAGTATCCGAGGCTCATCGTCTTGCGAAAATCATTGATCGTCCGAATCTGTTTGTAAAAGTTCCTTCAACGACTGAGGGCGCATCCGCCCTACGCCGATTGATCCGCGACGGAGTCTCCATCAATATGACTCTTATCTTCTCTCTTGATCAATATATCAATGTCGCCGAAAATTATCTGTCGGGCCTTGAAGACAGGCTGGCAGATGGAAACGAAATCGACAAAGTTAGATCAGTAGCGTCGGTTTTTGTAAGCAGAATCGACACTATGGTTGACAACCAGCTGGATGAATGCTCGAATCAGGACAAGGCGGCGCCGCTCAAAGGCGAAATCGGCGTGGCCGGTATGAAGATGATCTATAAGGAGTATCAGAGATTATTTGAATCAGAGCGTTTCCGGGCTCTGGCCAAACACGGCGCCAAAGCTCAGAGGGTTCTCTGGGGATCAACGGGAACAAAAAATTCGAATTACTCAGACACTCTTTATGTAGACAGCCTGATAGCTCCGAATACGGTCAACACGATTCCGATTAAGACAATCGAGGCTTTCGTGGATCACGGCAAAGCTGAAAGTCATACGATTTTCGACAATGTACCCGAAGCGGAAGACATGCTTCGAACTCTTGATGAGATAGGAGTTTCGCTTCCCGACATTACCGCGAAGCTCCTGGAGGACGGACTGAAGTCGTTCGCTAAAAGCTATGATGATTTGATTGAAACGATAAAGAAAAGCATGGTCGAAGTGGGGCATGCAAGTTAGAAATTCAACCACAATTCATCCGGGACATCTATCCCAGCCGTTGGCCACAGCTCTAACCAGAGCCAGTGAGGATCGCGCTATACAAAAACTCAATCTGAAAGACGTCAGTCTCTTTGGTAAAACAGGATCGGCGCTAGAGAATATCGAGAATCGCCTGGGCTGGATGGATTCTATAACCGAAATGAAGTCGAAACTCACCGAAATAGAGACATTTGCAAATACGGTTCTTGATGACGGCTACGCGCATATTGTTCTCCTGGGGATGGGCGGAAGCTCCCTTGCTCCGGAAGTATTTAAGCGAACCTTTGGAATGAAGGCGGGGGTTAAGTCTTTTGATATTCTAGACACCACTGATCCCCAGGAAATTTTGACAGTTGTAGAAAAAATCGAATTGTCACAAACGCTCTTCATTGTGGCCAGCAAGTCGGGAAAGACAATTGAGACTCTGTCGCTGGCTAAGTATTTCTGGAACCTGATGGAAAATTCGCAGGTGGATAATCCCGGTCAACATTTCGTGGCGATTACCGATCCGGGAAGTTCTTTGGTTGAGATGGGAAAGCGCAAGATGTTTCGCAATGTATTCCTGAATCAACCTGATATAGGAGGCCGCTATTCGGCGCTCTCATATTTCGGACTTGTTCCGGCCGCTTTTACCGGCGCCAATTTGAAAGGCATATTGAAATACGCCGAAGAGGAACAACTAAATTGCAATGATAATTCATACGACACAAATGAGGCTTTCAGGATGGGTGTACTCTGGGCAGTCGGGGCGGAGCGGGGCGTTGATAAGCTCACTTTTCTCGCAACCCAATCTCTACGGCCTTTTGTCCCCTGGGTGGAGCAACTAATCGCCGAGTCAACCGGTAAAGAGGGCAAAGGGGTTATACCCATTGAAGGAGAGCCGATTGCCGCTAGCAATGAATATGGTTCGGATCGAATGTTCGTTTTTCTCGTAATTGAATCAGATATAAGCGATGACAACGACTCGCTTGAGATTTTGCGCAAGGAATTAATCGCCAAAGGCGCCCCCGTCATCGACATAACATTTCCCGGATCGGAATGGATCGGAGCCGGATTCTATCAAATGGAATACGCTACCGCGGTGGCGGGATATCAGCTAGGTATAAATCCGTTTGACGAACCCAATGTTCAGGAATCGAAAGACAACACTGCTGAGATATTACAACACTATGAGGAGTCTGGTGTTTTTCCTATCCTTGAAACTGTTGAGTGCTGGGAATCGCTTGAAGTTACTGAATTGGGCGCCCCCGGAACTTTCCCGCCGGAAGTTCTGGAAAGTCCTCAGCGTACATTGAAGCGTTTCTTTTCATCAGTGGGTGAAGAATCCTACATTTCAATTCTTCTCTACCTTCCGCGCAGTAAAGAACTGGAAAACGCAGTAAGCGATCTTCGCGCTTCGCTCAGAAACAAATTCGGGGTGGCCACAACGCGGGGATACGGACCGAGGTTTCTGCATTCAGTCGGGCAACTCTATAAAGGCGGTCCCCCAAGTGGTATTTTTATTGTTTTCGCTGGCACAGACTCAGAAAGGATTCCAATTCCGGAGGTGGGCTATAATTTTGGCCAGCTCAAATCCGCTCAGACTATCGGCGACACTCAGGCGTTGGCCAAAAGGGGTCTCCCTACTATGATGATAAATCTTTCCTCTGATCCAATCGGAGGAATTGATCAATTCAGAGTATTGATTGAAAAAACTTTCCGCGACAAGAAACCTCAGAGTAAAAAGACATCGCTAAGAAAAGCAGTAGCGACAAAATAAACCTCGAAAAAATTAATTTATGTAACACGACGTGTAAGCTAATCGAGATCAAATAAGCAAATCCCAAAGCTCTTACTATTAAGGATGAATATGTCATCAAATTTAACAGACCTGAACGCCGCGAAATTCTTTGAAAACTTGCGAGGCTTTAAGCCCGAAACATTACCCGCCGACGCCAGAGAATTATTGACAGAAATGGCGCGCCAGGCGCGGAGGTCGATTCTCAAGATGACCACTCTGGCTGCATCTGGCCATCCCGGCGGGTCTATGTCGTCGCTGGAATTCTATTTGCTAGTCTACAATTTCGCAAATTTGCGTCCGGGTGATCCACGCTGGGCGGATCGTGATCGTGTTTTAATTTCACATGGTCATACATCTCCCGGAATTTATTCCGCCCTGGGACACAGCGGATTTTTAGACGTAGAACAAGCTATTTTAGGGTTTCGTCTGGCCGGCTCACCATTCGAGGGTCATGTCGAGCGCTCGGCGCCCGGAGTTGAATGGGATTCAGGGAATCTCGGGCAGGGGCTCTCCGCCGCCTGCGGCAAAGCGGTAGCTGGACGAGCATTGGGGAAGAATTTCCATGTGTATGCGCTTATGGGCGACGGCGAACAGCAGAAGGGTCAAATTAGCGAGGCGCGGCGTTTTGCTATGAAGTATGGATTCACAAACATCACTGGCGTCATTGATTTGAATCGACTTCAAATTAGCGGCGCCACAAAAACAATAATGCCCCAACGAATTGCGGAGAATTGGCGTTCGGACGGATGGAATGTTGTAGAAGGCGACGGACACGATCTCGATGAGATGTATTCTCTCCTGCGCACAGCCCGCAATGACACTGAAAAACCAACGGTTATACTGGCGCATACAATTATGGGTAAGGGCTACCCTCCGATTGAAAATGATCACAATTATCACGGCGCCGCGCTTAGTGAAGAGCGTTGTATCGAAGCGCTTGCAATTTTGGGGAATGATAATGGCGCCGAGGAGTTGGAAAGTCTAAAAGCGAAAAGAGCGCAGGGTGTTAAATCAAACCTGAGCCATCCCCCGCGTCTTTACCCCTCGGTGGCGACTGGATCTCCTCGCACTTATGAAGTGGACAAAAAAATCGACAACAGAAGCGCTTGGGGTAATGCGCTGGTTGACCTCGCCGAGGAAAACAGCCCCGAAAAACCGAACGGCGCTCCAATGGTTGTCTTTGATTGCGATCTGGCGATATCTGTTAAGACTAATGGCTTCGCAGACAAGTTTCCTGAATTGTTTTTTCAAGCCGGAATAAGTGAACATTCAACAGCGACAACGGCGGGAGCCTGCAGGACCGGAGGAGGTTGGACATTCATGGCGGAATTAGGAGGT
>JACZUZ010000246.1 GCA_022572905.1 Candidatus Zixiibacteriota bacterium
CAATTCGTAGCGCGGTTGTCGGAGAATGGGAGCCACCCAAATGCAACCCTGGCGCGTTTAATCTCAATGTATCACAACCGCAATTATCTGTCTGCAATTCGAATTTGTATTTGACTTACTCGGAGTTCGCTAATCCTTTGAAGGGTCACGGAGACGACTGTCATATTCGCGCATCGTACGCGCCCACCGGGGCAGCTAATGGTGATCTCTTGCTAACCGTCTCAAGCAACTATGGTTTTAGCTGGGACCCCGGGCGTGATCTTACGGCGAGTTATACGCCGAATTGCGACACAGTTCCCGGCGGAGAGTATCCCGATTGCCAGTCAGACACCTGGCACAGCGCTACGCGCTATGGAATAGACATCACCGGTGATATCTTCGGAATGACTGACGTCAGCGCGAATTTGGGCGGATATGCGGGGAGCGACTACTTGTTTGTGCAGTATGTCAACGACAGAGAACCAGGCGCCGCGATACTAAACGAGGGCGCCTGGACGCTAAGCGCTGTGCGGACGTTTCGTTTCGGGTGTGTGGACTGGGAAGAAGAATCATTCCCAATTTTCTCTCTTACAGGAATAGATGATCCTGCGCATGCTCTTCCGGAGCAGTTTGTAGATACGGTCTTGGAAATAGAGAACGTTGGAAACATTGATCTTAATTATACTTATGTAGTTGAAGTAACCGACGGCCCAGCGGGGAATGTTACAGTTGATGGAACCTCCAGCGGTGGCGGAACGATTAGCGCGGGGATAATTAACAAAGCCACACATACAATCAGGCTCAACGCCACACAGAGTTCCGAAATACAGAACGCTGGCGCAAGAATAATTTTCGCCGGAGATTTTCTTACGGCTCCAGATACAATCTTCATTAACTACTGCATCTGCGATATCCAGGAGCTGGTGTTCGATACTCTTTTCGATGACCTGACCTTGAATCGCTCAGCCACAAGCGCCAGTGGTCTGGTTTTTGGCAACAACGGCAATCTTGGCGCGCAGGATGGCAGAGCGCTTGGCGCAAATTCTCCTGGTGGATTTAATTTCGATTTCACGCATGACCCCGCCTGTGAATGTGATCTGAGGAGCGGTACAGGGACGCCCCAGCGTAGCGCGAAGTCATATTTATTCGATGCCAGCCCAATCATTAGATACAAGGGCGGACAAATTGTGACGAGCATGTTCAGCTTTGGCACAATCGGCGAGCATCAATTCCGTCCGCTGGAGGAGCCATACACAGAAATCGCGGCCCCCGATCCGCTCTACAATCACGGCTATTCCGGTGAATTCACAACTCAGGATTCGGTACTGGGTTTGGCTGTCGATTACTATCTGCCGGTTGATCCCCTGCCTGGCTGTTGGCAGATGGCCTATGTGCGCGTTTGTTACTACAACAACAGCGATTCGACTATTAATGATGTGACACTGGCATATGGTCTCGACTGGGATGTTCCTTCGGATTCAACATCTCCCAAGTGGGTTGATAACGTAAACAATTTCGAAGCAGGTCCCGAGCGTTCCGCTATTTGGCAGGGGGGCGTTGACTATCCTCCGTCAAATCCCGCGGAAGTTGATTCCGCATGGAATTGCCTGCCGAACAGTCAACGCTGGGCGGCCACGTCATTTGTCGTACCTGATACTGCCGAATATCCACCTTTTGTAACAGGAGGAAATGCCGGAGACAAGTCCATGGGTATAACTCTTCCCAAGGCGTTGTACACTCGCGAAAACGCTCGCTATGTAACAACCGAATGGAACTTGCAGGCGCTCGATACGGCGCTGGATAGTATTTTCGGTTTCTCGAATTACCAGACCACGCAGCCCGAGAGTACTTACACTGATCTTCACACGGTTCTGAATGGAGGCGAATACACACTTGATCCGAGCGACACTGCTTATCTCTGGATGCTCTTGGTCTCCTGTATTGCAGTAGACGAAACCGCGTTCCTGGAAGGTCTCGACTCCGCGCGGGCAAGGCCAATTCCGGATGTGATTCCGAGTCAGTCGTGTTGCGTTCTTCGCGGTGACACAAATGGTGACGGAGTGGTGAACATTTCGGATGCTATCTGCGTTATCAGGTACGCTTTCTGTCCCCAAGGATTCGGTTGCTGTGATTTCTCATGCCTCGAACAGGCGGACGCTGACGGTGGCGGAGATGTAAATATTGGCGACTGCATCTTCCTGGTAAAATACATCTTCGTCGCCGGCGCTCCGGCTCCTCCTCCCTGCCCCTAACTCTAGGGCAAGGCTCGTACTAGCGAATGCAAAAAAAGTAGATTTAAGTTCAGAACGAAATCGTAACGCTCAGCAAAGTAGGGCGCGGCTCGCGGTAGGGAACGGGACTTGCGTTGGGGAACGTTTCACCCGGAGAGTTATTGACTGCGCTATTGAAAGAGAAAAAAAGCTCTCCCAATAAATATCCGGCAATAGCGCCGACGGCGACATCCGAGGGGAAATGTTTATAGGCCTGAATTCGGCTCCAGCCGACGACAGCGCTCCATGAATAAAGGATAGCAGGGGAAACCCATCGATACCTGCGGTATTCGTCCACAGACATTTCGCGTCGCATTGTCGAGCGAATCCGTTTGTTCAGATATGTCATCGAGAAAAATGCGCTCGATGTGTGGCCCGAGAAAAAAGATTGGTGGTCATAGCCGAGATCAATATCTGTACGCAACTGAGCTATTTCCGCTTCCAGGCATGGTAATGGTCGCTCTCGCCTTGAGAGTCCTTTGACAATGTCTGTGATTCCTTTAGTAGCGACAACGCCGGCCGTGAATAAGAACAAATCTTGAACCGCGTCTTTGCCATCTTTGTCTTCTGGCCAGGCCAGGTTTGTGTAAATAAGTCCGACCGCGCCAAATATCGGTGTTGCCGCCGAGCCGGTGTTATTATCCAGAAAATTGGTTTTCACAGATGTGCACTTTCCGCCCAGAAAGCGCAATAACTTCTGATCGATTCCCGGTGGATTGTCCCAGCGCGGAGGTTTGCTGGTTGATTTACGGTTAACATATCTCAGACCCAACGCGTACAAGGCTCCGGTGGCTACAGTTATGCCGCCTATCTCTCCGGCGTCGAGATAATCTTTTGTTTGAGCGAACGGCGTTTCCGCAAAGAGCGTCAGCGCCAGAACAAGCGAAATATAAAGTCCCGGTCTTTTGCTTTTGTTCTTTGTCGGTACGTTCGTATAGATGTTCAATTCCTTTATAGCTAACTCATGCCCTGGATTCTCACCCAGAGTCGCGCAACTAAGCGCTTTAATGAGTATCAGGCAAGCGAATCGTTTTTTTGGAACAGGTTTTATTTTCGCTGGATATTAATTTCTAATTGGGAGGGTAATTGTGAAAGTTGTCCCTTCTCCGGGTTCGCTCTTGACTTTAATATTGCCGTCATGCTCCTGAATTATCCGATAACTAATGGAGAGGCCGAGTCCCGATCCCACTCCCGCGCCTTTTGTCGTGAACCCTGGGTCAAAAATTCTACCGATATTTGAGGGGGGAATTCCCCCGCCTGTGTCGCAGAACTCAAGCGTTACATTTTCTCCTTCGCGCCGCGTGGTAATAGTAATGACGCCCTTGCCGTCCATAGAGTGTATAGCGTTGACAAGGATGTTCATGAAAACCTGATTGAGTCTATTTGGAAAACAATCCAACTCGGGAAGGTCTCCGTAGTTTTTCTCAACTTTTATTCCGATTTTCAGCTTATGTCGCAGAAGCGTGAGTGTGCTTTCGATGCCTTCATGTAAATCAGCCACTTTCCGATCAGATTCGTCCAGACGCGCGAAGTTGCGTAGTGATTTGACGATCTCAACAATTCTGTCGGATGCGGTAAGAGATGTCACGGTTGCTTCTCTTAGAGCTTTGAGGGCTTTTTCAAGTCGAGGATACTTGGTTTTTATGGCGGAGAATTCTTCATCGTTCAAAGATTGTTCCACAATCTCAACCGCTCGCTGAGAAAGATCGGCGTTGGAGTGGATTGATCCCAAAGGTGTATTTATTTCATGGGCTACGCCCGCTACCAGATCTCCCAGAGCCGCCATTTTCGCCGATTGCACAACTTGAGACTGCGCTTCTTTTAGTTCGCGATTCGTTTTTTCCAGAGCTTTGGCGTATTCACGGGTCTTTTCCTGCGATTTTACTAACTTCGTCACATCTCTTATCGAACCTCTGGTGACATCAGCATCGACGCCATGCACAGTTAAATCACAGATCATCGGTTCAGAAGACAAACGAGTTATTACTCTAATTAAGTAGCGGGATGGTTCATTCTTGCCCTGCAG